>NZ_QTMD01000022.1:0-89271 GCF_003602995.1 Bacteroides sp. AF25-38AC
ACCGTCTACTGATATCGGTTATAAAAAGAAAAAGCGTCTAGCTAAATCAGGAAAAGACACACCCCCTTGATGAAACGGTCTTTACCTCAGCGTGTAACGACCTTTACCAAATAGTGTAACGACCTTTACCCAATAGCGTAACGACCTTTACATTAGCATGTAACGGCTTTTACACTATAGCGTAAACAATCGGTAAATACAATCCATTGTAAATAAACAAACTACATCATCGGTCAGCAAGTTCTATCACCTCCAAATCTTTAAACGTTCCCCCATCAACCGCAAAGCGTACCATCGTACGCACCTTATGGAAACCTTGAATGCCCGCAGCGCCCGGATTGATGTGGAGTACATCCAACGTCTTGTCATACTTCACCTTCAGTATATGCGAGTGCCCGCTGATGAACAGCTTTGGGGGACGCACCAGAATGCTGCCCTTGATGGAAGGGTCGTAGTTGCCGGGATAACCGCCGATATGCTTCATCAGCACCTCCGCCCCATCCACCGTGAAACGGAGAATCTGCGGATAGAGCTGCCGTATCTCCTGCCCGTCAATATTGCCATACACGGCACGGAAGGGACGGAAAGCCGCCAGCTTCTGTGCCACTTCCAGCGAACCGATGTCACCGGCATGCCATATTTCGTCACAGCCCTCAAAATATTGCAGGTACTTTTCATCCCAGTAGCCATGCGTATCCGATAATAAACCAACTTTTGTCATCTTTCCTTTGTTTATTAAGACAAAGGTAATTATATTTGGGAAGAATACAATGTGGTAATGTGCTAATATGCCACATTAACACCTTAACACCATGGACAACAGATATTTCAAACGTGACATCAGCTGGCTTTCCTTCAACTACCGCGTACTGCTGGAAGCGGAAGACGAGACATTGCCGCTATACGAACGCATCAACTTTATTTCTATATACTCTTCCAATCTGGAAGAATTCTACAAGATACGCGTAGCCGACCATAAGGCCATAGCCACCGGAGCCTCGCAAAGCGATGAAGAGACTATGCAGTCTGCCGCCGAACTGGTAGATGAAATCAACCAAGAAGTCAATCGCCAACTGGAGGAACGTATCCGCATCTACGAACAGAAGATACTGCCCGCCCTGCGGAAACATCACATCATATTTTATCAAAGCCGCAACGTAGAACCGTTTCACCGCGACTTTGTGCGCAGCTTCTTCCGCGAAGAGATATTCCCTTATCTGGCCCCGGTGCCCGTAAGCAAGGACAAGGTGATTTCATTCCTGCGCGACAACCGTCTCTATCTGGCCGTACGGCTTCATCTGAAAGGAGCTCCCGCCAGTTCTCCAAACCGTATCCAGTATTTCGTGATGAAACTGCCGTACAGCAAAGTGCCGCGCTTCATCCAGCTGCCCAAGGTGGGGAAAGACTATTATCTAATGTTCATTGAAGACATCATCAAGGCCAATCTGGATACCATCTTCCCCGGTTATGAAGTGGACAGCAGTTATTGCATCAAGATTTCACGCGATGCGGATATTCTGATAGACGATGCCGCCAATACCTCCGAAATCATCGAGCAGGTGAAGAAGAAGGTAAAGAAACGCAAGATAGGCGCCGTGTGCCGTTTTGTATACGACCGCGCCATGCCCCAGGACTTCCTCGACTTTCTGGTAGATGCCTACCGCATAGACCGCCGGGAGCTGGTGCCGGGAGACAAGCACCTCAACATGGAGGATTTGCGGCATCTGCCTAATCCCAACCAAAGCGTACGTCCCATCAAGAAACCCCAGCCCATGAAGCTGACCTGCCTGGACGAACGCGAATCCATCTTCCGCTATGTGGAGAAGAAGGACCTGCTGCTGCATTATCCCTACCACTCCTTCGACCACTTCATCCATTTTCTATATGAAGCCGTCCACGAGCCCACCGTGCGTGAAATCATGGTGACCCAGTATCGCGTGGCAGAGAACTCCACCGTCATCAACACCCTGATAGCCGCCGCACAGAACGGAAAGAAAGTCACCGTCTTTGTGGAACTGAAAGCCCGCTTCGACGAAGAAAACAACCTCGCCACCGCCGAGATGATGAAAGCCGCCGGCATCAACATCATTTTCAGCATACCAGGACTAAAGGTACATGCCAAAGTAGCCCTCGTGCTACGCCGCGACAAGGAAGGGCGCAAACTGACAAGCTACGCCTACATCAGCACCGGCAACTTCAACGAAAAGACCGCCACCCTCTATGCGGACAGCGGACTATTCACCTGCAACCCGGTGATTGTAAACGACCTGCACAACTTGTTCCGTACTCTGCAGGGAAAGGAAAATCCAGTGTTCCACCGCCTGCTTGTGGCCCGCTTCAACCTGATTCCTGAACTGAACCGCCTCATCAATCACGAAATAGAACTGGCTCGGCAAGGCAAGCAAGGACGGATTATCCTAAAAATGAATGCCCTGCAAGACCCTGCCATGATAGACCGCCTCTACGAAGCCTCGCAAGCCGGTGTAGAGATAGACCTCATTGTCCGCGGCATCTGCTGCCTCATCCCCGGGCAGGAGTACAGCCACAACATCCGCGTGACACGCATCGTGGATACCTTTCTGGAACATGCCCGTGTGTGGTACTTCGGCAACGGCGGCGCACCCAAGCTCTTCCTCGGCTCGCCGGACTGGATGCGGCGTAACTTGTACCGCCGTATCGAAGCCGTCACCCCCATTCTGGACCCGGACTTGAAGCAAGAGCTCATCGATATGCTATCCATACAACTGTCGGACAAACGGAAAGCCTGCTTTGTGGACGACCGGTTGCGAAACCGCTGGAAGTCGTCGCGACCGCAAAAGGAGAAGGTACGGTCGCAATATAGCTTTTACGAATACTTGAGAGAGAAAATATAAACAACTCTGCCCCAATATACCTCCGGCTCAACAGTCTTTTATAGGACACAGACGTACGGCAGTTCCTCCACTACGTGCTTGCCGAATGGTGAGGGTATCACTATAAGTCACTTCGCGCTCTTCTATAAGTATAGCAGCAGGACATGTCTCATAATCGGACTCAGGAGCATCACGATAAATAGTAGCCAGATAGCTTTTATCTGTATCGAGAAAAGACAGACTGATATTAGCCGTTCGTTCCTCATCTCCCGTGATACTGCCTATATACCAGCATCCCTCTCCTTTATCACAACGGGCAATAGTAACATAACTGCCAATGCATGCTTCCGGCACCACTGTTCTGCTCCAATCTGTAGGACAAGATACTATAAAATTAAAAGGTTCCGGATTAGCCTCGTAATTCTCTATTTCATCCGAAGCCATTTGTAACGGTGAATAGAGCACCACAAACAGCGCCAATTGTTTGGCCAGTGTGGTATGTACACGTGTCTGTGGCATTACATCGTTAACAAACCGAAACGTCACCGGTGTAAAGTCCATCGGGCCTGCCAACCCACGAGTGAAAGGCAATATTACGGTATGAGAGGGAGGATTTCCACCATCTACATCCCAAGCGTCCCATTCTTGTCCACGTACTCCCTCTTGTGTCATCAGATTAGGAAAAGTACGCTGCAAACCTGTAGGAATCACCGGTTCATGATTATCAATACAGATACGGTGACGGGCAGCAGCCTCTATTACCTTGCGATAATGAAGTACACCAAACTGACTGCTATGATATTCTTTCCCATCAAGCAAATTGCCCACATAACCCGTTTTTACTTGATGCACACCATATTTCTCATAGAACTTGAAACCATCTTCCATCTGATTTTCATAATTGGAAACATTACCGCCAGTTTCATGATGTCCTATCAAAGCTACTCCTTTGCTACGCCCATAATCAGTAATACGTTGTATATCAAAATCGGTATAAGGTTTTGTGAAACTAAACTTCCAAGTAGCCCAGTCTTCATTCCACCCTTCCACCAGTACACCTCCCAGGTTATTGGCAGCAGCAAAATCGATGTGACGCATTGTATTCTCTGTTGTGGCCCCATGATGGGGACCGGCATGCCAGGTGTTATGCTTCATGTGATAAGTCCACCAAATTCCAATATAGCGCATAGGTTGTATCCAGGAAGTATCGGTTATACGACAAGGTTCATTAAGATTTAACATGAGACGGGAAAGAAGCAAATCACCGGCAGATTCAGCCACTATCATTGTACGCCAAGGAGATACACGGGTATCGGTAACACGTACTTTCTCACCTGTACTCCAAGGTGTAAGAGCCGCACGTAATGTAACCGTTTTATTATCTTCAAGTTGTTCAACCGGCTTCAAGTTCATGGCAGCATAATCTGTAAGATTTGCTTCATGAATAGCCAAATAAAGGCTATCTGTTGTCTCAATCGTCACCGGAGTGCTTACCCATCCCATCTTACTAAGAGTTTTTTTCTCAAATAAGGCCTCGTAAAAACGAACTCCTTTCACTGGAATACTCCAAGCATCATAATCTGCAGGAAAAACGAATTCAGTCACTTCGTCATCAATAAGAAACTCTTGTAGCTGTTGCTGGCGCGGGAACTCATACCGGAATCCCATCCCATCATCAAAAAGACGAAAAATAATATTCAGTTCCCGCTCCAACGATGTTTCTTCCTTGAGGCATACCCTCAATTCATTATAATGATTTACAATTTCAGCCTCTTCCCCCCATACTGGTTGCCACACATCATTATGCGAATCATGCTTAACCTCTTTTAGAACGAAACCAGTCAAAAGATCTGGCGCATCCTTCAAAACCAATCCCAGACGTGAAGGAAGTAAAATATTCTTCCCCGCATGTCTTAAACAATATCGGGGAGCACCTTCTTCATCAAGTGTAAACTCTAAAGAAAGTTTTCCATTTGGAGAGGTCAACTTGATATGTTCCTGCTGGCATGAAATCATCCATAGGCCTAAACATAAAGCAAGTATAATCTGTAGCGTTTTTTTTAGTTTCATAGTCATTACCGAATTTAATTTTATATATCCAATTCTTATTTTATAAGTCTACTGACAAACAGTCCCTTTCCTTCCTCAGCCGGAATAACACAGAAGTTTACGAAACCACAGACAGACTCCGGTTCAAGCAACGTGGCAACCAAATTTCCTAAAGGTTGTGCCAAAGGTACCAACCAACTACCTATTGGAAGTTCTACATTATCTTCATAGACATCCGTTTCTACATTTACCGGATGAATCCCCTCCCATTCCTTCTCTGCACGATACAGACGGGTTACTTTGTAACGCTCAACTTTTGCTTTTTGTACACGGGTAACTTGCTCAATGTGTACACCCAACGCTCGAAGCTTACATACTGCTTCTGTACAGGGAGCATCGAGCAGATAAGCCTTAGGGCGAGTACGCATCAATTGAGGTGTTGCCTGCATGGCATCAAGGGTTGGCAGTTCAGTCTTAAACAGTTCATTGGCCTTATAATCGATAAAAGAGACTACATGACGTACAGTATCCGAAGTGAAAGTAACATATATCGGTTCAGTAGCTTTCAAGGTGCGCTTCCTGGCTTGTTCTATCTTACGTTTAATTGAAGCACGATGTTGCGCAGCAGTAACCAACGTTTGCCGTGCCACCAAGAAACCGCACTCACTACGACGTGCAAAACACTCCGGTCCCAATCCAATACCTCTTATTTCGACAAAAAGCGATACAGCTCCCGTCAATGCTTGAAAAGTAGAACTGGACTGCGGACTTTTGGCACCTTTTACAAGAACAAGGGAACCATCTGCCACACGAGGAGTAAAGTAGAAACCGGAAGCATAACCGGCACTATTTAAAACGACCTCTGCCTCACGACGAAAAAGTTCTTCAGACAGCGTACGTAAAGCTAAAGGCGCATTAAGATGTCCTGTAGGTAAAAAAAGTACATCAGCAGCATTTGCTGTCGGCACTCCACGTAATAAGTTAAACTCACGACGTAAAGGTGTATATTCATGAATATCAAGAGCTACGTCCGGATTCCATTGCTGATAGGACTGCTTCAACAGCAAAGTGACAGCATCCTCTAATTTGCTCTGATCGCGATTCAAATCGTAACCATCGGCCGAACGACGTTGCTGAATGGCATAACCATCAACATTGGCTATAGGAACCAAAGCCACAGCTATATGATTCAGCAATTCACGTCCTTCTTTTTCACAAAGTAAGTAACGGACAAGCATGCATACAGCCTCAGCACCTGCCGGCTCGTTACCATGCAGTGCCGCTTGAATCCATACCCTTACCTTCTTCTTGTCGGGAGTACCCAAATAAAGTACCGGAATGGTACGTCCTTGTTTGGTAACACCAATATTCTCCATATATGCCAAACCCGGAGAACGTACAACCAATTGTTGTAAATAGTCCTTTATCTCATCAACCGATGCCAATCCGCTACCGTAAGGTTTACTTAGAGTAGGTGTCTCACGGTCAAATTTGGGGTCAGGATAGAAACTTGCAGTTACTCCGGCAGGTTGCTTCGACTGATTTCTATTCCATAACACAAGATTAGCTAATACCACTTCTTGTGCTATCCTCTGTAAATAAAGAGCCGTTTCAGACGGTAGACCTGCATAATAATCGCTGCTAAAAGGCTCACCAAAAAAAATTGCATAAAAGACACAAGCCGCCAAATAACTGCCTGCAGGACTAGGATGGCTGCCATCAGAATTATACAACTGCAAACTTGGACACTCTCTACGTACACGTCTCCATGCCTCACCCACAGGAGCACAATAAGCATCAAGGACATCAGCCATTTCCAAATAGTTTTCCGTAAGTTGCTGCTGCATTCCTTCATAAGTATCATTATTACGCCCCCATGTCATATAACAGACACTTTTTCCTTTTGGGGCATAAAGACGGCGTAAACTATCTAACTGCGCCGCAGGATGGAATACATTCTTCTTTACCCATTCCTTTTCACGAGTAGGTGCCTTGCTCTGTTCCTGCATCACCATATAATCCCATCCTCCTTCACGAATCGCCTCTAATGTTTGCGTATTGGCTGCATGCTGTCTCAAGTACCAACCAGGGTTAGCAACCTGGCGCACTGATATTTTTTTTCCACATGAGGATGCTAACGATTGGACTTGCCATGGCAAACGATTAAAAAAAGTATAGCTGTTACCTATAAAAAGTACCCGTAAAGAATCTGTCGTCAATAATGGCACAGCTTGTTTCCCCATAGGGACAGCCTCATGCCCGATGCCGCACTCTTCTATCTTGCGCCAATGGCATTCCCAACCACGGGATGCAGCCAACTGGTGAATATAAAGCCAGAAACTACGCCCACGCTCCATACGGTTTCGTCCTTGTCGTTCAGCTTCAGGAGTCTTGCGTAGAAAAGACTCACGTATCGTATCTCCCAAAGCCAGCTGTAGTATGATAGGTTTTGACAAGTATTTTTTTATCTGTTCAGATGAAATATAGGGGATACCAGCCGTACCATAAGGATATGTCTGGGCCAAATCAGGAAAAGTATACCAACCGGGAGAACTTATAATAGCTTTTTCCACATAAGGACTATCGTGAAAAAGCATGAAACGCTGTACGAATTGCCCACCAGCAGAATGACCATAAATCATATATCCTTTGCGCATGCTTCCCGTAAATTGACGCACATATTCAAATAGTTTATCAACCAACACTGGTGTAATTTTTTCGGGAGCATTAGCTACTGTATGGGCAGCATTCATCACCCCCACCTCCTGATAGTCTGCCAAAGGATAAGATTTCAAATCAAAGTGAGGTATAAAAAGCATAAAACCCTTTCTCTCCGCTTCTTCTTTCCAACCGTCCAAAAGATAACGATAGCCGCGGTCTCCTCCTTCAAAGACAAATACAATAGGCATTTGTTTAATATCCCCCTGGGAAGGTATATAATAATGTACATCTACCGGGCGATCGGCAAAAGGAGGGTATTGACTATAAGTGAAGAAATGTTCACCTCTTGGCCTTTCCAAAGTCTGTTTCGCTATTGCAGATAAACAAATACAGAGGAATCCAATATAAAATATAATCAGCTTCTTCATAATTCGTACCTTCCCTTCTTTACTATTGTACCATCTTGCATTACAAATTTACCACGGGCAATGACATCTGTAAGCTGCAAATCTTCCGCCAAAAAACACAAGTCTGCATCTGCTCCTTGTGCCACAATACCTTTAGCTCGTAATTTCAGATTACGAGCCGGATTGGATGTTATCAATGTAATCGCCTGTTCCAATGGTACCCCCTCCTCATTGACTAATGCAACTACCTCCTTGAAATTTAAATTCAAAGGAGCAGGACGATAAGTTATTTCTCCAGTTTCAGGATTCACTCTGCGTACGCCACCATGGCCATCACTAGAAAAAGTAATGCGATCAAGGGGGACACCAGCTCGCAATGCACGTATCACACAACGATGGGGAGTATCAAACTTTGAGCCACCAGTCGAAAAATCAATCATTCCACCTAATTTACCAAATTCTACAGCCTGCATAAAAAGAGCTTCAGTACGTATCAGATGAGTAGGAGACAGATAAGATATCAGTGTAGGATAGTGACGAGCAATATTGAGTAAGGGCTCAATACCTTCCGGAAGTGCTCCCAAATGAATGTGGAGAATTCCTCCTTTACCAGATGTAAATCCCCCTAAACGTACCTGATGTATAATACGTAATATCTCTTGCTCTGTCGGAAACGGACTACGGTCATCACTCATCGCCAGCTTACAGCCAATAACTTTATCTATGAAGATAAGATCGTCAGCCACACTATTCATCAATGTTTTGGTAGGCAATCCGTAATAACTTGTCAGCATATAAGCCGACAATCCGTCATCGTCAATAGCTTTGGCCTTGGCATAAAGCGTAGTAAGTTCTTTGGCAAATCCATCAGTACCAAGCATACCCAATACAGTAGTAGTACCACATGCCACCAGTTCGCTCATAGTCACCTCGGGGACTAATGAGGCATAACCTTGTTGCCCTCCTCCACCAGTAATATGTACATGCTGATCTATAAATCCCGGAGTAACAATTTTACCTTGCACGTCAATAGTATGGCAAAATGATTCATTCAGTTCAATTGTCTTTGAAATATGCGCAATCTTTTCTCCGCATAGCAAAATGTCTGTTTTACCAAGATAGGCAGGAGCATATAAATTTGCATTCTTTATCAATGTAAACATAGCTGTCGATTAATTTTAGAAAGTGATAAGATGATAAAGTATCAAGAAAACAATTCCTCCTATTAAAGGAAATGTATTACGCCTTGCCAACTCCACTGATGACACACCGGCTACCCCGGCAATGGCAACAATGACTCCGGCAATAGGAGATGCGGCACGTCCCATGCTTGCCGCCAACTGCAAAGGAAGTATCAATGAAAAAACCGGCAAACCAAGCTGAGTGGCTATACCCGGCAATAAAGGACCAAATGAAAAAAAGGCTGCATTGCCACTTCCCATCAGCATGGCAGCTCCAAAAATAATGAGAGTAAAGATTGCGGCAATAGCTAATCCCGAAAGTCCGATATGAGAGGAATAACCCACCAATGAATCAATAAATCCCAAACCAATCAGTCCTTTAGAGAAAACTTCTGAAGCTACAATCAATGTTACAACTGAAGTAAACACATTTCCCATGCCTTTCCAAAAACTTGCAAAAACGTTAAAAGTAGTACGCACACTACGAGTATGAAACAACACAAATACCAATGATAAGAACAGAGAAAAAAGCATAGCAGTAGTGGTACCCAATGTTACAGTAGGCTGAAACAGTCCCACAAAAGGTGAAAAGAAAATGAGAAGAGCCAAAGGTAATACCGGGAGTAGCGCAAAAGCCAATGGAACATCCGGTTTTTCTACTAATGAGGTTGCAGTCACATTTGACACCTGCAATATGCCATCCTGCTGTTTCTTTGCATCTTTTTTATCAAAATAACGGTTATTGAAATAGAAGAGTACCATTACAACCAAGGAAGTAGGAATTACTAAAGGAAGTTGATGAGTGATGAAATATTCCACATTGGATTGTCCTATCAATTCGGCAGCCATAGCAGTATTTGCCGACCCCGGTCCCTGATCAAATAGAGTAGCAGCGGCAATGACTGACAATGCTGTAAGTTGACTTACTCCCAAACTAATTAAAACAGGATAAACCGAAGCCACAAGCAACAATCCTAATCCGGCAGCTGAAGGAGTAGTAATAAAAAGTAATTGTCCAATAGGAATAACTATAGTAGCCGCCAAATAAGGATAACGTCGAAAAAGACCTAATGGCTTCATGGAAATATAGACCAATGCATTAGTAGCCTTTATGTTATTCATGAAAGCTACATAACCGCCAATTGTCATTATCATAAACCCTGCACGCGCCAAATTAGAAAGAAAAACTTCCTCTATCATCCTTACCAAATCAAACACCACCATTCCCGTAGCTTTACTAGGTACTACCGAATGCACTTGCATGAAAAAAGCAGCTGTAAGCATTAATAAACCGGAAAGCATCAAAAGACCTTGAGGATTGAGCTTACGATAAAGACCTACCGCTGTAATCCCTACCATAAGAAGACTAAAAATGAAAGCCAATTCGGACATGATGTATCAAGATATTAAGTTTTTGTTTTCTTTTGAATATATGAATCTAAATCAGATATAAACACCGATATATACAAAGCCGTTTATATGCGGTATTTATATCTGACTATTATCTATCAATACCCCGGATTATTTTCCAAAGGATTACCAGTATTGGCATCAATGAATGATTGCGGCAGCGGGAAAAGGACAGGAGTTTCATATTCATCCATACCACGTCCTGCAATACCAGCTATCTCATTGAGTTCACGCATGCGACGTTTGAAATAGTTATTGGTATCACGTTCGTCACCACCATTTTCTTGGCAAACACGTACCAATGTATGACGACGTTCTTCCTCCGTAAGCAGTTCACGGCTGCGTTCATCAAGAATGAAATCCATACCACCGATTCTAAGATCATCTTCAGTAATACTTACAGCATTGGAACGATTACGTACTTTATTTATCCATTTAATGGCCTCGCCTACTTGATTACTCTTGTAAAGAGCCTCTGCATAAAGTAAATATGTATCTGCCAAACGTAAATAAACAATGTCCGCATAGTGTCCATCATTAGCTGCATTAGCCAAAATAGGTGGAGTATAATCCCATTTACGAGTAGTAGGCCAATCATATTTTTTAATGGAAGTAGAAGTTAGCATGGCTGCATTAACCGTAGTATCAATAAGTGCAGTACCACCTAAATCAAATACCTTGGTTACATTGCCGGCAGCATCTACATCATTAATACTCCATACGATAGCATTGGCAGATACACGGTCATCTTGTTCTCCCATTCCTTTATAATTGTACAAACGAAGTGCTCCTCTGGAAGGAACTACACGTCCGGCTCCCTTACCACCATTAGCTTGCCAAAAGACTTGTGCAAATGAACCTTCACCACCGTTATTGATATAGTCCGGATTATGCTGGTTTGTCTTTTTACAATCGCCATCATTAGCATAATAGTTCTTATAAGTTGTAGTCATATAGACATTTGCAGTACCATAGGCACTATTCTCCTCTTCTGTGTTAATGAAAGCCAGTAACACCTCCGTATTTCCATCAGCATACATAGGAGTATAAAATACGTCAATAAAAGGACATCCATCATTGGAAGCATTACTACCAAAGCGTTGATTTATAAGGGAATATTCTCCACTTTCCACTAATGGTTTCAGTACTGAAACTGCTTTTTCAGCATTACCTTCTGCCAAATAAAGTTCACCCAAATAGTGACGTGCCACAGCACCAGAGACTTTACTATTATTAGAAGTACGCAAAGGAAGGTTATCGACTGCAAACTGGAAATCTTCTGCCATCACTTCGCGAATACTACTCAAGGAAGCACGGTCCCAATCATCACGATAATTCAATCCTGTAATTTCTTGTGTTGAAAGGGGCACTGCACCAAATGAATAGGTAAGGTGACGGTAAGCCCAAGCACGGAAAAAGCGAGCTTCGGCCAACACCTCATTTTTACGATTTTCAGCATCAGCACCACTTCCCCAGTTAATGCCATCATTGTCAGCTCTTGAGATAACCATATTGGCAGTGTTGATGATACGATATCCCCACTGGAAAATATTATTCCAAATAGCAAGATCAGTGTAAGTTATCTCTTTGGGATTGTAGAGGAACTTCATTTCCGCATGACTATTATTGGCCCATGAATTATCTACCCCTCCACCCCAGGCAGAATGCAGACAGAGCGCAATACTTCCTCCCATTGCATCAGCACGGCGATACTCTGCACGCATAAGACCATAAAGAGGCGTTATCATCGATTTAAATCCATTGTAATCTACAAGTAAATTTTCAGGATAAAGTGCATCACGAGGATCTTCCTTAAGAAACTTATCCTCATTACAGCCGCCCATAGTGAGCAATAATACTGTAAACACTAAGACATTGAAATATGTTATTTTTTTCATATGTGCAATTTCATTTTAGCTTTTTATGATATATTACTCTCATCAAATATCTAACTTTAGTCCAAAAGTGAACGAACGTACTGGAGGAGCAGCCAATTGATCATTGAGAAATTCCGGATCCATACCTGTCCAGCCAGTTATTGTAGCCAAATTCTTAATGTTCATGTAAAGATTGAGCCGTTTGATGAAAGTACGACGCAACCATTGTTGTGGGAAATTATAACCCAATGTAACGTCGGAAATACGTAAGAAATCTGTCTTTTCATAGAAACTGGCTCCCTCTGGATTCACATCACTATTCAAACTATTTTTCGGATAGCTATTCGTAGGATTCTCTGGAGTCCAAAAATCCACCAAAAAGCGGTTCTGGCGATATGAATTATGGCTTGTATCATACAAGGCATTCAGATGGGTTTGTCCTAACTGAGCCGTTAAGAACACACTCAGAGTGAAGTTTTTGTACTCAAAAGTGTTCATCAAACTCATATTTACTTTAGGAATAGCCGACCCTATAATAGTCTTATCAGCCGTTGTAATATCGTTACCATCTACATCAAGGTATTTCACATATCCAGGATACGAATTACGATAGTTAGGATCTTGCTGCCCTGTCGGGTTAGACGGATCAGCAATCTGCCATACACCGATAATTTTATAATCATAGTTCACATTGATAGGTTCACCAATAAACCACTTGGAAGCCACATCATCAACCGGCTTTCCATTAGCATCATACAAACCAACATCTACAATCTCCGAACGATAGTGTGAGAGGTTGAAAGAGGTGCTCCAGCTAAAACTCTTATGTGTAATGTTATTAGAAGTTATCTGGAATTCAAAACCACGATTACGGGTCTGTCCACGATTCTCAGTAATAGAGCCAGTACCATTAATGGTAGGAATAGAACGGGAAAGCAGCAAATCTTTGGTTTTAGACCAATAAATATCAAATGAACTCTGAATACGTCCATTCCAAAGTGCAATATCAAAGCCAGTATTAATAGATGTAGTAGTTTCCCAACCTAAACCGGGCGAAGCTAACTTCGACGGATAGAAACCAAACTGTGCAGTATGATCATCATTCAGATAATTGTAAGTTGAAAGATTAGGTAGTGTACTATAAGCACTGATAGCCTCATTGCCATTTTTACCCCATGACAAGCGATATTTCAGATTGCTAATGGTTTCACTTATAGGCTTGTCTTTAAAAAAAGATTCATTGGAAATATTCCATCCAATAGCGGCTGAAGGAAAAACGCCGAATTTAGAACTTTCACCAAAAGCGGAGTAACCATCACGACGAGCAGTAAGAGTTAACAAGTAACGATCATCATAAGTATAATTCAAACGCCCCATTTGTGAAATATGATTTTCTTTATAATAATTGGAATTACCAGACATTGTGGCAGCTTTAGAAATCTGGTAATAATACATCACATCATTGGGAAAATTCTTACCTTCCATTGTATTCTGTTCATATTCCTTGCTTTGAGCAGAATATAATCCTGTGAAAAATATACGATGTTTGCCAAATTCACGTTGATAAGAAATAATATTCTCCAAAATCCATTCTTCTGAATGCCAGTCATCAGTATTCAATACGCCATTAGCACTAGCTCCTTCGTAGGTATCCAAACCTTGATAATTCTTATAGGAGCTGTTTTGGTAAGTGAAGCCTGTATTCAATTTATAGCTCAGCCCTTTAATAAAGGGAAACTTTACCTCAAGCACATTATTAGTGATAACCTTTGCACGAATATCTTTTGTCTTATTATTAAGAGATCCCAACGGATTAATGCTGAAAGCTGAAGAGGAGTCCTCAGTAGCAGAAAGTGTAAGTGAACCATCCTCGTTATAAGCACGTCCCAACGGAACTTGTTTTATAGCCCGCCAAAAAGAAGCACTGCTACCACTACGATCGTAGCGACCTAACTGTGTAGTAGTAGAAAATTTCAACCAACTATTAAACTCCTGATCAAGATTGAAACGTACATTATAACGCTTGAACTCATTGCCTACCGCAGTTCCTTTCACATCCGTATAGTTCAATGAAATGAAATAGCTGGTTTTGTTAGCTCCACCACGGAAAGAAAGGTTATGCTGTTGTTTTATACCGGTCTGTGTTGCCAACTTCATCCAATCAGTACTCTGACCGGCAGCATACATAGCTAATTCAGTAGGAGTAAAGTTATCTAACCAAGGTTCAGGATTCTCTTCTGTAGGAGGAGTAGTATTGGTAGCCTTGAAAGCTTCAGATTTATACTTATAGAATTCTTTGCCATTCATCATACGAGGTAAATTGATAGGCTGGTCAATAGTAACATAAGTATCGTATGATACCGTCAATCTGTCTTTCTTACCGCGCTTAGAAGTAATAAGGATTACACCGTTAGAACCGCGAGCACCATAAATGGCTGCTGAAGAGGCATCCTTCAATACTTCTATACTCTCTACATCATTGGGATTGATTTCCGACCATGGACCATCAAAAGGTATTCCATCAAGAATAACAAGAGGTTTATTATCGGCCGTAATGGAGTTGTTACCACGAATACGTGTAGTAGTAGACGAACCTTCAGCATTACTACCCGTCACACTAATATTCAATCCTGGAACTGCTCCTTGCAAAGATTGAATCAAATTAGCTTGTGGGCGACTTTCAAGTACATCCGAGTTAACTGAAGCAACCGAACCTGTAAGATCACTTTTGCGCTGTACACCATAACCTACTACTACCACCTCATCCAGTGCCTGGTTATCTTCTTTCAGTACAATCTTTAACGATGATGCGTCTTTCACCTGCAATGTCTTGGATATATACCCAATGAAACTTATCTCCATTACCGCCCCCTTAGTCACTGAAGCGAGTTTAAAGTTTCCTTCTACATCGGTAATGGTGCCCGTACCCGTACCTTGTATCACTACATTGGCACCGATTATCGGTTCTCCTTGTTCATCTGTCACATTTCCGTTAATATTCCATGTCTGTGCATGAAGTGAGCTTGAAAGTGACAGCATCCACATAAGACAGACAAGCAAAATACCACTTGCGTCTCTCGATTTTTGTCTGGTTTTCATAAATTACATTTTTAAGTTAATAGGAACTTGTGTGTAAAAAATCTCGAGAGCAAAATTAGACAATGTAACAACCGATTATATTCACTGGTAGAGGATTTGGTAAATTCACAAAGTTATATATTACTGATTATCTTTCAATTACAGACAGACTCAATAGATTTTCAGTAGTGATTTAAATTAAATCGGTAATCAAAAACATGTATATAGATAATTGCCATTCGATAGTATTAAGCTATTGAATGGCAATTATCTATATACATGTGGGTAAAAAATGAGAGAAACGCTCAGTCTTCAAATTACTTTTTACAAACCTCTTTCACAGCTCGAAGAAATTCCTCCTTACTGAGCGAAGATTTATTTAAAGTTATAGAACGATTATTATATACGGTTTGCAGTGAACAGTGCAAAAATTCTGCAATCTTCTCACTATCCGTTACCCCCATTCGTATCAAAGCATGAATACGAAGTTCTGTATTAAGCCGCCCAGACTTCACTTCAATATGTTCTTCGGGACGTAGCAAACTATTGAAGTGCTCTACAAAATCAGGGTATAAATGTAGAATAATGGAATCAAATTTCTCATAAAAATCCTTCATTTCATCGCTCATGGTAGAAGTAGAACTAATCATCTTCTTTAAATCTTCAAGTTGCCCAGCCTTTAATTTACGGTTTAACTTTTTACGATACTCCTCCATACGGCAAATATAGGATGAACAAAGTTTGAATACCTGACCAATATACTCCTCCTTAATATAATTTGTGTCACGTAGAACCAAATTGAGCTTTTGCAGTTCACTATTAAGACTCTTCAATCTACCATTGGCCACATGTAGCTCAACCAAAGCTTTCCTACGTCTTCTTGTTTGCCTTCTCAAAAAGAAAAGAGCTATCAGCAATACAATAGTGAGAAAACTAATAAATAAAAGGAATAGCTTTAGCTGCTTCTGTTGCATATGATCACGTTCAATGTAGCTTTGATGTATCCTTCTCTGCAACTTCTGCTGATGAAGCAGTCGTACACGGCTCTTAAAAGTTATACCGATATCAGAACAATAAGTACTATAACGATAGGCTCGGTCCAACTGACCTTGTTCATATAAATAGGAAGCCAATGCATACAACGAACCAATATCACGATTCACAGCATATACATCAGCAATACCTGAGAGAATCATATTTTCCAGCCACTTGGTATGGTTGTGTTCTTTTTCATAAAGTAGAGCCAAGTTATAAGCTAAAATAGAATAATTACGACTATTAGGTAGAAGACGTTGTTTTTCCTTTTCCAACTCATCCCTAATGGCAATACGTTGTGCACCGGGAACATCTTGATATTTCCACACACGGCTATAAAGGTAGCGTGGCTCGTCAGGAGTGGCCGTCTGCAATACTGAATCTGAATATAACGCATAAAGTTGACCATAATGCTCATGTAATGCATCATCACCTAATGAATAGAGTTGCAACCGCGAGCAGAGAGTACGCATCTGACCATAATAACGCGAACGTAAGTAGCGAGGCATACTGGAAGAACAGAGTGAATGCATTACTTCAGAGGCTTGACTAAGCAAGCCATTAGCCGTATAAACAAAACCAATACCTAATAAAGATTCAATCTCACGATTCTTATCATGATATTGTCGTGCTAAATCAAGGCTTTGTGTAGTATACTTCATAGCCGAATCTGCATCATACACGCGATATTCTTGATAAATAGCCTGATTAAGTTCATACTGTTTCTCAAATGCCTTAGATTGTCTTAGTGAATGCTTCAACGCCTCTATTCGCTCCTCTTTCTGCAAAATAAGTTTATCAGAATTATCTATCAGACTATCTAATTGAGTAAACAATGCCTCATTTGCCTTAGCAGCACTATCTGAGATATGCTGCTTGCATCCAGCACAAAAAAACAAATATAGTAAGAAGAATAGGTTTAAACAAAAATGGTTTTTCATATTTCTATACTCGTTGGTAGAATTCATTTATTTAATAAATGAATTAAAAAAGTTACATACATCTTTGATTTTTAATATCAAAGTTCTAATTACAATCAATTCTACACACAACTTGTATGCAATATTCGCAAGAATTCTCGACATCTGCAAACAATTAACTAGTAATTTGGCTGCTTAACATAGAAATAACCAAATACGAAACACAAAAGCATCCACTCTTCTATTATACTTATATTGTTACTCTTAAATGCTTAACATTAATGATTATTGGGAGAATAAGAGCAATCGCTCTTAGCACAATACCATTCTATTCCAAAACATTTGTAACATTTCTGTAACATGTATGACATTTCTAACATATACTGTTTTACAAGCAATTACAGAGATATTATTAAATATTTGGCTTAAAACACCCCATCTAGAATTGTACAAAAATAACTTATAAAATTGAATAAACTACTATTAGGGATAGAAAAAGTTATAAGTACAATAAACAAAAAAGCCAGCTATCATCTCGATAACCGGCTTTTAATTTTACTCATCAGTAGAAGTTCTTTAAGATTGTTTGAACTGCTCGTAGAATTTGTTAAGAAGACGATTTATAATGGTCTCTTTGGTATCGCCACCTCGTTGTCCTTTGGCTTTCTCTATCTGCTCTGCTTTCTCTTTGCTCAAACTTGAAAAGAAGTCAACCAGATTGCCAATCACACTAACTTTTTGTTCATCGTCTGCTTCATCGTATTTATTGATAACCCAATCAACGAGAGTTCGACTTTTGAGAACCTCTTTAGAGAGGTGTTTTGCTGCTGCTTTTAATAAATTCTCACCTCTTTCCAATCCATTAGTTTTCCGTAATTTATCACTTATCTTACCTGCCATTGCATCTGCCATTATCTCTTTAGTAATACTCGCTTTAAACGTTCCCCATTTTGAGGCAGTTGGTAATGGATAACCTTGTTCAGTAAGCTTCACGATAAAATCAAGTAGCGGAAGTTCCTCTTTGCACGCCATTTTAGCCCCCTTAGGAAAGTCGCCTCCCTTCCAAGGATTTGTACAAATGTTAATTTCTGAAAACATTCTCGAGACTGTAATTTCTTCATTCAAAGCATAGATAAGATAGAACTCACCTTTGTACTTTTCTTCGTCTTTTAAGTCCTTGTTAGCTTCCAGAAGATTTAGATGAGCTTTGTAACGGTGGTTTGCATCCGCTAACACAACGTACCGGGCTGCATCAGCTGCGCTAATGATTTCCCCCGTTTCAAAATCCACAATTTCCAATCCGGCTTCTATAACCTTCATTGCATCCAGTATGATAGCAGGAACTAACATTCCATTTGCCTTCATGGACTTCATTTTGGCTTTAACCACCTTTTCGTCAAAGTTACGATTACCTGACAGCCTAGCTATCTTGAATCCTTTACTGGCTAGCACTGCTAGTGTTAAAACTTGAAGTGCTAGCTCATTTTTTTTGTTCATAATAAAAATAGGACATCCCAGTAGAAACATTTCTACTCTCGTTCCTTTCTGGTGGCAAAGGTCGATAAAAAACGGGACATAAGAATTTGTCCTAGGGGGGGATAACATGAGATGTTGTGTTAATGATTCCCCCAATTTTAAATGGATTGGATAACCTTCATTTTGTGAATATTATAATCTCTTTTATACGGTCTCTCTTAGCCTTATTGATTCGATATTTGTTATTCATAATGGAATAATCATTAGAGAAATACCCCAAAAACATCAAAGTATCATAAATGAAACATGCAGGTTTAGTCTTTAGTTTTGTACGTGATGGAGAAGGAAGAACAAATCCTTTTTGTATCAATCTTTTATATAAGTGGTTAGTAATGTAAGTTTGCGATTTTAAAATTTCAGCCTCTTTATTCTTCATTTGCTTAAGAGCACTTTTGTCAATAGAAATAGGTCGTGGATTACTAGCAGCATAGGTGTATATACCCTCCTTTTTCTCATAAACAAAACTGGTGGGAGGATTGGAACGGTTCCAGACTATTAATGGGGCATATTCTTCCAACTTATGGCTTATCTTCAAGTGCTCAAATAATTCGTTCTGTATAGCTGTTTCTATAATTTTCTGCTCGTCAGCTTCTAAGGTTTTACGCTCATTGGTATCAGATACGAGTTTAATCTCTTGTGCCTTTTTAAATAACAACAATAAATTACAGAGACGAATTAGTTTATGGTCACAAATAAGGAAATCAAAACAATTAATTAAGTCCTCAAATTTTTTAGAAGTAAACTCTTCTATGATTTCATATTCTTGAGCACATTTACAAATATATGCTCTCACATCTTCAATCGTCTCAAAAATGGTTGAATAGTCCGCTTGCGTTTGCAATAAATTTGGGGATTCATTAGTAATCTTAATGATAGCCAATAAATGCTCAATCAGATAGGTAGGAACATTTAAATCTTCTTTTGACGACATTCTAACCATACACTTGCATCTTATCTTTTTGGCAAATATAGTAATCTTACTGCATTATTACAAATTTACGAAATTATTTAACAAAACAAAAAGATATTCAATAATTAGTTTCTTTCTCATATATCTCATTGATTTACCTATTTATCAGTCTAACATGAGAAAAACATTTTTATATTCTCCGTTCCTTATCATATCCCAGATTGTAGAACTTCTTAAAGCCTTTCCATATACAGCTTGGAAATTCCACCATAATACCTATGATGATAAATGGAAGTATGGGGAAAAATAGACATCTCTAATCATAGCCCAAATACAGTCCTATGGTAAAAAGCTCATTGGTTTCTTTATGAGTGGAATTTCTAAATGCTATGACTTTACTGTAACTATTTTAAAGAAATATGCACTTATTCTTCTATGTTTCAAAATGAGCATATTGTATTAGATTTTTTTATTTCTTATAGGTAACTTCGTATCAGATTAGTTCAGTTATCAATTATCAAATTAATACAATTATGAGACTTACTAAGAAGAACTCCCCTAAGAGTTACACTATTTACTACCTACCACAAGAGATTAAAGAAACTATGGTTACAGAGGTCAGTTACCTGCCTATTACCAGAGAGAGACTGGAACAGTTTTTTAGAGAGGCTGCAAATAAGAAGAAGCATAAATTAGTTAAGAAGAGAAGGAAATGAACTAAAAAGGCAGCAAGTGAGTATTACTTCAAATGTTGCCTCTATTTAATACTAGTTGGTTAAACTTTGTTTTTTATATAAAATCCCTATTTTAAATCAATGCTTTAAGCTATTAATTCATTAGAGCGATGTATATCTGTAAAATACTTATAAATAGTATCTCTATAATTTTTTAAATCCGTTTCTAAGGTTTCTAACTTTTGTATTTCATTCTTCAGGTTGTCATATTTTTCATTAACATAATTATATTTTTTTAAAAATTCTTCATATTCAGGACAGCAATTATTAAAGCGTACTTTCATTTCCTCAAATATCCATTCAGGGAGGGCTTTATATTCAGGAAAATAATACATTTTATTATTACAATCAGCTGAATCCAAAAGAAGATTTTTTAATTCTTCAATAATTTCTTGTTTAATTGTATCATATTTCTCTTTTTCTTGTTTAAGGTTCTTCCATTGTGGAGTTATTTGAAATAGCTCCCTTTCTAAACTTCCTAGTTCATTCCCAATTAAATTAATTTCATTCTTTAATTGGGGGAAAATCATCAAATTACATTGCATTATGCGTTCTATATAAAATTCTATATTAGAATATATAGATTTTAGTTCTTTTAATTTATCCATAAAATTTAGCGCTCCTGCGATTCTTTCACCTTTAAAATGTATTAAATCACGACCAACTAATACCAAGTCGTTTTCTTGATGAAAATAACTATGGATAATTTCATAACTATCATTTCTATTTAATAAATCTTCAAGACCTTTTACCATTTCATCCACTTCATTTATAATCCAATTTTCAATAAATGTATTTGGCTCTAAAATCATTGAATTGTATAGTTCTGCTGTAAAGTGCATGGTCTTTATCCACTCCTCATTTTTCAATAAATGCTTGCGAGTATAACGTATAATTTCGTTCTTATTTGCTATATAGTATCGAATCCAATCTGAATAAGGTAATATATCAATTCCTTTATATCTTATATGAGTATAGAAATAACTAGAAGCACCATATCCAAAATTGGTTTTATAAATAACCGTTAAGTCATCATTTAGATAAAATTCAGGTTTAGACCAACCAATACGTCTATGAGAAAAAGCAAGCACCGACTTATCATCCTCTAGTTTTTTATATATACATTCTAGAAGATATGGTATTACATGTTTACTTATATCTTCATAAAATTTGTTCTTTTGAGACTTTATAAAGTCTTGTTTCTTTCTAAATTGTTCAGCAATTTCTTTGTCGTCTTTGGCTTCCTTTATTTTTTGATTATATTCATCTATAAATTTCATATAATCTTCACTTTTAACTTTAGTAATATTGGGGCATGACTGCCAAGGTTCAGATAAGTACTCACAAAAGTTAAAAGATTGCATCAAAACGTTCAATTTTGAGTTTTCAACAAAATCGATTAGTTCTAATACATTTCTATTCCTATTTTCTGACATTCGTTTTAACTCATTCAACTGCTTGCTATATGGAAATAACAATTCTACAAAATCTACACGTAACTCCTGCTGATTCTTTTCCCTTCGCAAAACACAAACATGAGTTTTATTTACTTGTATATCTTTTAAATTCATATTATTAGTATTAAAGATTATACATATAAAGAATAGTCATAACAACGCTTTTACAAAAATACAAATTTATAGTTGAATATCAAGAATTATTGCTTGTTAATAATTGGCAGCTATTCCTACTTATTTGAATGATTTGAAATAGAACTATTCAGAGCATTTATAGAAAAGTTCTGTCTCAAATCTTAATTATTAAAAACTAAGGCAGTCATAAGTATTTAGTAGTTCTTCCTGCCTCAAACCTAAGTATCTTTTAGTAATGGTTACAGAACTATGATTGAACAGCTCCATGAGTTTTACTAGGGCAAGCTCTGAATTATCACTGTTCATATTATAAACTTGCCTGCCAAAAGTCTTTCTAAGTGAATGACAACTAAAGTTCTTAACCTTTAATTTATACTTCTTTTTCACCTCTTTTAGTATCACATTGATTCTTTGGATAGTGAAAACAGTCCCTTTCTGGCTCACTAAAATAGGTGCGTTAATCCCTATAGGCTTTATCTGTTCATAGCACTCTTTAATGTGCTGCCCAAGTTGGGTGTTTATCCTAATAGTTCTTACCTTATTTGTCTTTTTCTCTATCACTGTAAATTCACTGGTATTTAGTATCTGCTTCCAGTGTAAAGCCAGAATGTCAGATATTCTTAAGCCAGTAAAACAGCCCAGAGCTACAAGAAGGGAAATTCTGTAATTTCCATCTTTAGCCAGTTTTCTTATCAAGTTCATTGCTTCGCTCCATTGCAGATAATCTGCTGTGGTGCTTGAATATTTTAAACTCATAATGTTCAGTTTTGTATGTAAATGAATAAAAGTGAATGTCATTTTTAAGTTGGAATATCCAACTTATTGATAATCAAAGAAACATTCACTTTGTAAAGAAGTGAATATAATAAAAAAGGACACCAAGTTAATGATGTCCTTTGTTACGTTCAAGCCTATATGAACGGCAAATAGGCTTCATCCAATGCACCGCTCTCAATAATCTTTTTACAAAGTTCATGTGAGGCTTGATTTCTAAGGTCTGTACCATAGCTTTCATCACCAACCATTTGAATGATTGCCACAATGGTTCTCATAAGTTCTTGCTGTAGTGTACGGTGATAATATCTTGTACTCTCTGCAAACCTTTTAGGATTCCAACTATAATCGTTCAAGGCTCTTTCAAGTTCTTGCGCTGCCTTGTATTCGCGACTGTCTTCTATTACCATATCATTTAATATTTAAGAGGTTTATAAATAAAAAGGACACCTATACCTTATTATATAGATGTCCTCCATACCAAGCTATCCTTTAACAATGGCGTAGCCCAGCAGCAGGATATATCCCACCGCTATAAGTGGGAATAATGCCATTGCAATGAAGAATACCAAAGTAGCCAGTAACACGTAGAATAAATTCCGTAGCATAATCTCCAGTTTTGAGAAACCAGTAATAGGATATAATTCCAGATACAGCTAAGAAAGAAACCAGCTGTATTTTTCATCACCATGCAGAGCGGATGCAATGCCCGTTGCCAGTTCTGTAGCATTAACAGCCCGTTGCAGATAAGCGTCCACATAACTCATTTTGTTTGCTTGTGTCAAAAGGTTATGGAAATCGAACATTGATATAGCATTATCCTTCACTCCAAACACTTCATTCGTGTAATACTCGCGACAAACACTGTTTATCTGGCTGTCAGTGATTAAAAGTCTTGGTATTGCTTTCTGTCTCGCTGGTGAAAGCGCTTGGTACATTCGCATTCTGCCTATCACTTGTGCAAATTGTGTTTCAGACAGATAAATATCTGATAATGTCTGCATCAAATGTATTTCTTTGGCAGCATTGAAGCTGTTAAACAATTCCAGTACATTTCTGTAAAGCTCACTGATATTGGTTACTTCCATGTTGAACCTCACACCTTCACCAGTAAGAATCTGATTGGAACAGATTTTCATTCTCCAGCCAATAAAGACAGAGAACTTTTCCAAGCCTTTGGAAGAACGGTACAAATTCAAATCACTGTAATTCCTTACCCCACCTATACACAGTTCAAGCCTTTGCCCTCTTATCGTTTCAAAAATGGTTGGAACGGTAAAGGCAAAAGCAAGTCTTTGATAGAATTGTGTCTTTTCACATTCTAACAGTTCACTTGCTTTCTTGCCTAGTGCGGACGGTATTCTGCCACGTACTATATGTGAAACTCTTATTTCTGGAAAGTTCACCTTTTCACCTGCATAGAATGAGCTTGCAGCCTCATGCACACAAGAAACAAAGTCTTGGTGTGCAACGGTTAATTCCTGGTTTGCCCAAGTAGGCACAACACATTTGTTTGCAAGTTCTTCCAGTGTAATAGAATCTGTATTGGCTTCCAAGAAAGTAATACTTGGTTTTGCTGTTTCTTCCACAACTACCGTTGCATCCTCTGCAAATTCTCCTAAATTGCTGTTACTTCTCTGTGCCATGGCTGGCATAATCTGTAATGCTTCCATAATCTGTAAATTATTAAGTTGATAATTAGAAATTTCTCCATCTGAATGCCATATAAATGATAATGTACAGCACTATGGCAAACATTACCTTTGGGGCTGCAATGAACGGTACAACGAGTATTGCACCAACCGTCAGAATTGCCTTTAAATCTTCCATAAGCGATAATTTATGATTAGTAATGAGTGAATTAAAAGGGAATGATAACCAGAAACAAAAAGCCTTCCAGCCTTGTACGCATGTGTATTTCTGTAATAAATCTGTATCTGCCCGTAATGGCTGTTACAGAATTTCAAGCGTTTGGGGTTGGAAGGTGATTTCGCATCTGGTGTTCATTTCCCCTAAAGATACGGTGAGGGTAGTTAGGAGTAACAGTAAAGAAGCGCTTGAGACATACACCAGATACGGATATACATGCCAGCCATTTTTCTACTGCCAGTAATTCCACCCTATATAGCTCTGTACCTTATATGGAAACACTTCCCAGAACTAAAGGGGGAGGGGTGTGATTTTAAGTACCTATATTTTTGAGTTGGGCATTTGGCTTGCCAATTCCAGATGAATTGACTACATTTGCATAAACTCATGATTATGCGGTTATGGACTATATCAATGAATTTCACAAGCAATGGATAGAGCGAACACGCCAATCAATAGCCTCTTGGAGCAGGCAGCCTGCATCATTGGAAGATGTAAGGAGGCAGCAGGAGAAACTGAACCAACAGAGGGCTATAAGGGAAGGCAAACGGAAGAACTGATAAAATTTGCCAATGACAACGGTCTATGGATTGACTTGTCACACCTTGTCCGTCAGATAACTAGATAAGGGTAAATATATAAGAATATTAATTTCACATGTACTAAAAATGATGGTAGCACTGATGCTCTTTATAAACGCCCTTTTGAACGAGGAATGAATTAGATTCCTACATTTTATGCAAAAATGCAGCTGATGTCATTAAAATAATTCAACATCATAAACAGCTATGAATGACAAACATCGCCAATATCATGTAGGTTTTGTTTATTTTGTAAACAAACATTTATTAACAATATAATAATTTTACCTATGTATTCATTAATACACGGACTATTGAACATTTTATCTGTTCTATTTTGTTATTACATTATAGGAGGAATCAATGGTTTAATCTTTTATCTTGTCTTTAATGTATTTCACATTCTATACCTCACTATGAGATTAGATGATGAGTAAAAGAACTATAAAAAGCTCAATAAATTCCCAATACATTGAGAGTGCTAGTTTCTTATATAACTGTAAGACTTATGAAAGAAATCGTAGTTCCTATATGGATGAAAAAACATGATGTATAGAGTTAATAACTCAGCGTTACGACGACAGCTGTTTGTTAAAAAGTTAAAACATACAAACGAATAACAAACAATTATATGAATAGAGACATAAAATCAGATATACTTTCAGCAGTAATCACAATAGCTATATTATATATCTATTAAAGATAGAAAAGGAAACCACGAAAGATTGAGATAGCTGAATGTATGCAGGCATTGGGATTTGAGATGGACTATTACGACGAGTACCATAACGCACTCTATGAAGTGTTTGATGCAGTCCCAAACAATGTGCTCTATGGCATTGACGGGAACTTGTACTTTATTGACACCCAAATAAGGTTAAGGGAATGACACAAAAAAAGCCCCAGACCTTATCTGCCAGTCTGGAGCTTTCCCCTATAATATGATTTCAAATTTTTCTGGTTGGGGATATGGTTTAATCTCCTTCTTATATAGACCTAGTGCAGTTAATAAATACTGATAATTCCCTTGCTCTATATGCTTGCATTTCTTAATTAGTGTCTGTTTGAAGTCTTGACGGTTGCTTTTGCCAACAGTAGTGTATTTAGTAAGAATAAGATTTATTTTCTTTCTGTCATAGGCTGGTGGTATAACTCCGTGTCCTATACAGAAGTCCTCTATTATCTGGTAGATATTGGCTCTTTCCAAGTCTCTGGATAATGGCATGTCTTTGCATCTGGCAATATAATATCCATTAATAAGAACTATATACCCTTTATTGATGAGGCTGTCAATTACAGTGCTGTTTTTACCTACTCCTATTTTATCTTTAATGTCTTGTTTGCTTGCTTTTAAGTAATGTGTGTTATTAGTACAAATAGCCATGAACTTTAGCAAGAAGTCTTTTTCTTTAGGGGTTAGATTCTTATCCAGAATAAAGTCATTCCTCAATATGAAATAGTTCTCTGGCTTGGTATTCATTTTATATCTGATATGGGTTTTACCGTTAACATAGAAATATTCCCAGCCTAGAAATAGTGGATTGTCCTTAAAAACAAACTTCCCCTTCTCATCCTTCTCACTTAGATGTGCCTTTATAATGCCCTCTGATATATCTGACAGTCCAGCTATTTTAGGATAGGTGATTTCTGACACCCCGTTATAATAATTGCTGTTCATTTTTATAATGGAGTAGATATAAGCGTTCAGTGTCTTCTTGAAACTGATAATATCCTTACTTATCAATGTCTGTCTGATTGCCCCCATCAGTAGCTATGGATTTGTGGTCGTCTATAAATATTATATCTTTCTTCTCCCGTTCAATCTTGTAATATTTATTAGTTCCAAAATACTTCTTGGCTTCCTTCCTGTTCTTAAAAATAATGTTGTCTGGTTTATACCATATCATACTGCTTTAGCGTTAGAATTGATTGGTTGTCATTCATCTGATTAATGGAATTATCTGTAACTCCCGTTCCAGAAAATTGTAGTTCCGCAGGAACTTCATTTTTCATATATAAGGTATGTTATATAATAGGTATGTTACTAGGGTATCATTTTAGGGAGTGTACCGGTATTAAAATCGGGAATACTTATTGGAGTCTCAAAATAGGGAATAGGTAAATTCCAGACTAGATGTACATCTGTATTTATCACTTCTGTTCTTGGCTCGCATGGCGGCAGGGTATTGGACTTGGTTACATATACAGTTGGGGATATATGTCTGGTGGGTATGAACACGAAAAGGGAGAACCGTTTGCACAGTCCTCCCTTATACATTTTATTGTCATCTCTTATACAATACCTTATCCATACATTCGTCGAAAGCGTTTGAGTCAACTACATATCCCTCGTTGGGACTATCCTTTATCAATTTTGGTAACGCATTCAAAATGTCATACTGTCTGAGTTCGTTCAGTTCGTGACAGATGTCCTGCAATTTGTTTAAAATAAAAGATTCATCTCCACATTCTGCATAGCGTGAATTTTCGTTGATATAGAAGTACATTGTGTTTAGGTTTCCATAAACTTTATTATTTGAGACATAAAACATGTCCTCGTTCAATCCTTCATGAATGAAGAATCTGAAATCTGTATTTCGCATGCACAGTTTAATGCGATTGAAATGCACCTTTAATTGGCTAGCCTCTTTCTTGTAGCTCTCAACATCCAGACCGTCTGGTCGTGCAGAAAGTTCATTCAAGATTCTTTCTGATATGATACTGAAATATTTGTTACACATGGCTTCAGAATCATTCCTTAACTCTTTAAGCAGTTTAATTGTTACAGAAATTCCCCACTTGGGAAATATACTAAAGAAGTCGTTCAGTTTGTCTAGATTTGCCTTAAATTCAATCATTGATTTGTTAACGCCTCTAACGTCAATGTACTTGATTAATTGTGGTAGTCTATGCGTTCTCATAGTTGTTAGTTTTATTGGATTTATCATTGCTCATCTTGATGTAAACGGTGTAAACCTTGTTATCTTTCTGCTTGCGTCTCTTGGAATAGCCGTTCAGCTTAGCCCATATTCCAATAACAGTCTTGCTGTCCTTTACCTGGTGGGCTAGTGCAAGCTCACGTAGTTGCTTGAATGTAAGTTCTGTTTCTCCATTCATTCTTAGTCCCATAAATAATTATTAAATAGATAATCTGGCAAGATAAGGTGGATTGAAATGGCAGGTAAATTCAGACAATTCAATTTCAGATGTGCCTCAAGTCGGTAATTCAGTGGTTTCAGTGATACCGCCCTTATCTCATGTTGATGTTGCAAAGATACTGCACTTTGGTGAGGTGCCAAAACACTTTGACAACTTTCTTAAAACTTCGTGTAGGGAGCTTCATGGAGTGAGGGTATGTCCTCTTCTGATAGCTTGGAAGTAAGTTTGGAACTTGAAAACTATTCCTGCTCCGGTTTGTGATACGGCAGGTAAACCATGTACATCTTGCCTTGAATCATTTTTCGTTTCTTGATGTATCGGTCAGAAGCCCAAAGCCCAATGTGCAGCCTTGTGTCCTTGATACCGTGCTCCAGTGCCATTTTACGAATGTCAGCGTAGGTCAGTTCTTTCATTTGAAGTGGATTTAGGTTTGTAGTGGTGAATCTGGGTGACGAGGAACTCGGTCATTTCTGACTTTCAATCACAGTGCAAAGGTATAAAGTCCCGACTACATCACCAAACGACAAGTAGAAATTGTGGAATATTTGGGTTGAGGGGGCTAAAGCAAAAATTCTCCCCAGAACCGTAGCTGTTCGGGGAGAATATGCTGTTCAGCCTTACCAGAAATCCTAATTTCATAAAAAACTTGTCAGTCTTGATTTCTTTTATCCAATAAGGCTGTAGTAATTTCTTTTATATTGATGAATCTTTCATTATCCAACAAGCCTATTTCCAAAGCCTTATTGATAAACTGCATAATTGCATCCTTACTGATACCAATCTTAATGCACTTGATAATCATTTCCCTAAAACACTCATGCAGGTCTGACAGCTTCCCAACAGATAACTGTTTCACATATTGTTTTGCCACATCAGAATCAGAAGTGGAAGATTGGGAGAACTTTTCTATCTCGCTTATAAGGGACGCAATTTCATTGTCATAGCTACATAGTTTCCCATCCTTCAAGTGACCTACTTGTGATTGTAGTTCAACAGCCTTATTGATGCTGGATGCAAAAAATTGAGTGTCCAGCAAGGTTTCAAAAGTAATTCCTATTGGAACATTCATAGTATGCTCTACTTTATTGATTGGAAATGTTTCACCAGTATTAAAAATACTACCTCTGGCTTTTTCCTCAATGGCAGCAGCTAATTTCATCGCATTGTCTTGGGCAGATTGATGTAAATAAACCTCATCTATCATTTTGGTGTCTTCGTGGGCTGTTGCAATAATAACAGTCTCTTTAGGAATGCCCATATTACACATTATTGTTATAAAAGTATGCCTTGCAATATGGGTATGAATTAATTCATACAATTTCTTTGTCAAAGTTAGTTTCTCAGTTCCCCTTTGCTCTTTATAAGTGACACCACTATCAAAGCCTGCATCTTTACAAATCTTCTTTATTATACTATTTAGGACATCTACCATTCTACTTTTTTTGCATTCTTCCTCTGTTGCTGGAATTTGTAAATGTCTAAAGCCCCTTTCACGATATTTACTCAATAATTCTTTTGCTATTGGGAATAAATAAATAGTAGCATCCTCATTGGTTTTCTGTACTGGAATAGTAACTGTATTATTGTCAATTATAGTATAATCCCCCCTAAATAATCTAGGCATATCACCAATGCGTTGCCCCAATAAGCATTGACACACAAACACATCTCTAACCTCTTCTTCTATGCCAGATAACTTTAATTTATACAAAATCTCTACTTGCTCTTCCGTTAACGGTACTTGTTTGCTCTTCTTTTCTTTCCTACTCAATTCACTTTGTATAATCTTAAATTTATCAATCTCATTTTTATAATAGTCAAACGTAATATTAGTATCCTCATGTGCCATTTTAAGCAAAGTTCTTAGCTTCATCAACGTATCCTTTATTGTATTATACGTTCTTACCACATTCCCTTTAGTTGGAGTACTACACAAATATTCTTGGTAATCTTCTAATAATTTTTTATTTATATTCTCCAAAGTATCACTTCTTTCTTTCTCTTTTAGATACTTCTTCAAATTACTAACTGCTCCATCATACCCTCGCCCTTTTTTTTCAGCATATCTAGAAAGTATAACAGTACCAACTTCTTCTATTTTCATTTTAACACTTCTATCTTTCATATTAGGATTAATATACCGTTTCAATATATAATATAAACAGCCAATCTGTTCTACATTGTCACAAAGGTATAATTTACTTTGCTCAAAACGATATAAAATCTCTTGAAGTTTACTATTCACAATGCTATTATTACGATTATCCAACTTTGTAAAACCAGTACTAACCATTGCAATCTGCTTTCGTTTGTTCCATTGATTTGGATATACTTTCACACCAGTACTAATCTTATATTGTTTACCCCTAAAATAAACAACTGCATAAACAAGAGTTGGTCTATCTAGCTTTGAGCTACACAAATTAAAATTCAACTTAAAATCTAAAAATATCTGCTCATCCATACCCTTTATTATTAAACTTTATGATTAGAATTAATGATTACTTTTTCTGGTTAAATAGAGTATTTCAGTCTAATATGGTCACTTACAAGCCATCTCAGAAACATTTGTAACACTTCTGTAACATGTATGACATTTCCCTGCAACACCAAACTCTTTCCTTTGCAGCCGGAAATAAAATACATGTCTATGGAAACAATTTATCTGGGTATCGTCATCTTTCTGTTCGTACTCGCGATTTTCGACCTCGTGGTAGGTGTCAGTAATGATGCGGTCAATTTTCTTCAGTCGGCTGTCGGAGCAAAGGCAGCATCTTTCAAAACCATACTGTTCATTGCAGGCATTGGCGTCTTCATCGGTGCGGCACTCAGCAATGGCATGATGGACATTGCACGACACGGCATCTATCAACCGGAGCACTTCTACTTTGCCGAAATCATGTGCATTCTGCTTGCCGTCATGTTGACGGACGTCGTGCTATTAGATGTCTTCAACACTATGGGAATGCCTACCTCCACCACTGTATCCATGGTGTTCGAACTGTTGGGAGGTACGTTCGCACTGGCGCTCATCAAGGTCTATAACAGCGATACATTGGGACTGGGCGACCTCATCAATACAGACAAGGCACTGTCTGTCATCATGGCCATTTTTGTATCCGTAGCCATTGCCTTCTTCTTCGGTATGCTGGTACAGTGGCTGGCACGTATCGTGTTCACCTTCAACTACAAGAAGAACATGAAATACAGCATCGCGCTGTTCGGTGGTATAGCTGCCACCAGCATCATCTACTTCATGCTGATAAAGGGGCTGAAAGACAGCTCATTCATGACCCCTGAAAACAAGCAATGGATACACGACAATACCGCATTGCTGATAACCGGTTTCTTTGTATTCTTCACCATACTGATGCAGATACTGCATTGGTGCAAGATAAATGTCTTCAAAGTAGTGGTTCTGATGGGTACTTTCGCCCTCGCTCTTGCCTTTGCCGGCAATGACTTGGTGAACTTTATCGGTGTCCCCCTCGCAGGATATTCCTCATTTATTGACTATACAGCCAATGGTACGGCCGCCGGCCCCGACGGATTCCTGATGTCCTCACTCCTCGGTGCAGCCAAAACCCCGTGGTATTTCCTTATCGGTGCAGGCGCCATTATGGTTTATGCACTCTGCACATCCAAGAAAGCCCACAACGTTATCAAGACTTCCGTGGACCTTGCCCGCCAGGATGACGGTGAAGAGAACTTCGGAAGTACCCCGATAGCCCGTACGCTGGTACGCTTCAGCATGACTCTGGCTAACGGAATATCCAAAACGATGCCCGAAAGCAGCAAGCGGTGGATGAACACACGCTTCCAGAAGGATGAAGCCATCATAGCCGACGGCGCCGCTTTTGACTTGGTTCGCGCCTCCGTCAATCTCGTATTGGCTGGTCTGCTCATCGCCTTGGGAACTTCCTTGAAACTTCCCCTTTCCACCACTTACGTCACCTTTATGGTAGCCATGGGTACATCGCTTGCCGACCGTGCCTGGGGACGTGATTCGGCGGTATTCCGCATTACGGGTGTGCTCAGCGTTATCGGCGGTTGGTTCATCACTGCCGGAGCAGCGTTCACCATCTGTTTCTTCGTAGCACTGATTATCCATTTCGGCGGTACGGTTGCCATCCTGGCACTGATTGGTCTGGCAGTCTTCATGCTGATTCGTAGCCAAGTGATGTACAAAAAGCGCAAGGAGAAAGAAAAAGGCAACGAGACCCTGAAACAGTTGATGAAGAGTACGGACAACAATGAAGTCATCGAATTGCTCCGCAAGCATACCCGTGAAGAACTGGTGAAGATTATGGAATTCACAGAAGAGAATTTTGAACGTACCGTCACTTCCTTCCTACACGAGAATCTACGCGGACTGCGTCGTGCCATGGGCTCAGTAAAATTCGAAAAACAACTCATCAAGCAGATGAAGCGTACCGGAACACTTGCCATGTGCCGTCTCGACAACAATACCGTACTGGAAAAAGGACTCTATTACTATCAAGGCAACGACTTTGCCAGCGAACTGGTGTACAGCGTAGGCCGTCTTTGCGAACCTTGCTTAGAGCACATAGACAATAACTTCAATCCGCTGGATGCCATTCAGAAAGGAGAATTTACAGACGTAGCCGAAGACATCTGCTATCTGTTACAAGTATGCCGCCACAAGCTGGAAACGAACAATTATGATGAACTGGAAACAGAGATTCGCAAAGCCAACGACCTCAACGGACAGTTGTCTCACCTGAAACGCGAAGAGCTGCAACGCATCCAAAGCCAGAGCGGCAGCATCAAAGTCAGCATGGTATACCTGACTATGATACAAGAAGCCCAGAACGTAGTGACCTACACCATCAACCTGATGAAAGTAAGCCGCAAGTTCCAAGTAGAAAAAGAAGAGTTATAAGTTATGAGTTATAACGCATGGTACATAACATGCAACTTATAACTCATAACTCCTTAAGCCCCATCTTCTCCGCCCGTTGCAACATAAATGCACGGGCGGCTTCGTATTCATTGGGAATGATGCCGTCCAAAATGGCATCCTTAATGGCACTCTTCAAGGCACCTACCTGCTGGCAAGGAGAAAGGCCGAAAGTCTTCATGATTTCTTCACCACTGACCGGAGGCTGGAAATTACGGATACGGTCGCGTTCCTCCAAATCCTTCAGCTTCTGGCGTACCAACTGAAAATTATTAAGGAAGCGTTTCTTACGCTCCATATTCTTGGAAGTAATGTCGGCTTCGCACAGTGTCATCAGGTCGTCTATATCATCACCTGCCTCAAACAAGAGACGACGCACTGCCGAGTCGGTCACTACATCATCCGCTATCACAATGGGACGCATGTGCAGGCTCACCATTTTCTGCACATATTTCATCTTCTCATTCATAGGGAGCTTCATCTTGCGGAAAATATCGGGTATCATCTTCTCGCCAATGAAATTATGGTTATGGAACGTCCAGCCCGCACGGGGTTCCCAACGCTTGGTGGCAGGCTTGGCTATATCATGCAGAAGAGCTGCCCAGCGTAGCCAAAGGTTGTCGGTCTTCTTGCTGATGTTGTCGAGTACTTCGAGCGTATGGTAGAAATTGTCCTTATGGGCGCGTCCATTGCGCGTCTCCACGCCTTGCAGCCTAACAAGTTCCGGGAATATCAGTTCCAGCAGACCACAGCGGTCCAGCTCAATGAATCCCTTAGACGGAATAGGTGACAAGATGATTTTGTTCAGTTCGTCTGCAATGCGTTCTTTGGAGATGATGGAGATGCGTTCGCGATTACGCTCCAGAGAATCGAATGTCTCATCGTCAATATAGAATCCCAGCTGGGTGGCAAAACGGACACAGCGCATCATGCGCAAAGGGTCATCACTGAAAGTTATATCAGGGTCGAGGGGAGTCCGGATGGTCTTTTCCTTCAAGTCTCCAATACCGCCAAAGGGGTCGACCAACTCGCCATAACGCACCCGGTTCAGGCAAACAGCCAGTGCATTGATGGTAAAATCACGGCGGTTCTGGTCATCCTCCAATGTACCGTCCTCTACAATAGGCTTGCGGGAATCGTGTGTATACGATTCTTTTCTTGCACCCACAAACTCAACTTCCGTACCATAGTACTTCAATTGTGCCGTACCGAAATTCTTGAAGACGGAAACATGCGCCCCACGCCCCAGACGCTTACCCAGCGCCTCGGCCATGGCAATGCCACTGCCTACCACCACCACATCAATATCCTTGGAAGGACGTTGCAGGAAAATATCACGTACATATCCACCGACTACGTAACATTCCAATCCCAATTCATCAGCCGTTTCGGATATCCGCTTGAATATATCATCACTAAAATATTGCTTCAGTTCTTCTGCCGTCAAATCTATCATAAATAATGCGCTAATGTAATGAATACGCAAATGTGTTAATGGTCTATTAGCACATTTGCACATTAAAATGCTGCAAAGATAAAGATATTATTTCTATTTTTGTGGACTCTAACTCCAAGAACAACAAATATGAAAAAAGTAATACTCCTTGCATGCCTATGCTGTACACTCTTCTCTTGCGAAGATGTGGAGAAGAAGGCCGGTGAAAAACTACAAGCTGCCCGCGAAGCGTTTGAACTCGGCAACTACAATGAAGCGAAGATTCTGATTGACAGCATCAAGATGCTCTATCCCAAAGCGTTTGAAACTCGCCGTGCAGGCATCGGCCTGATGCAGGAAGTGGAACTGAAAGAGCAGGAAAAGAGCCTGGTCTATCTGGACAGTATGCTTCAAGCCAAGCAAAAGGATTTCGATGCAATCAAAGGGAAATACACCTTTGAAAAAGATGCCGAATACCAGAATATCGGCAATTACCTTCATCCTTCCCAAGTGATAGAAAAAAATCTGCATCGCTCTTTCCTTCGCTTCCAGGTAGACGAAAACGGAGTCATGAGCATGACTTCCATTTATTGCGGAGCCCATAATATCCACCATGTGGCCGTCAAAGTCACTGCTCCCGATGGTAGCTTTGCCGAAACACCCGCCGCCAAAGACAGCTACGAAACCACTGACCTCGGTGAAAAGATTGAAAAGGCAGACTTCAAACTGGGAGAAGACGGAAACGTCATGGGGTTCCTTTATCTGAACAAGGACAAGAATATCAAAGTCAACTATCAAGGGGAACGTCCCTATTCCATCACCATGACTGCCGCCGACCGCCAGGCCCTTGCCAGCGTCTACGAACTGGCACAACTGCTGTCATCCATGACGGAAATAAAGAAGAATATGGAAGAAGCCAATCTCAAAATCGAATTTGTAAAAAAGAAGATGGAAGAGAGAAAAGACAATGCACAAGAATAAAAAGAAGGAAACCGGATGATATATTCATTACTTAGTCATCCGGTTCCCTTTTTATTATCAGTAAAGCCTTACCAAACCAATTTGGGTAAATAACGGCTCAGACATGTACGCAAAGCAGACAGAGTGATGGGTTTTACCAACACTTCCGAGGCTCCGCACTCCAAGGCTTTTTCGCGGTCGGCAGTAAAGGCGTAAGCGGTCTGCATGATGATGGGAAGTTCCTTATCCTTCTTGCGAATAATCACCGTAGCATCCAGCCCGTTCATAATAGGCATTTTTATATCCATCAGAATAGCTTCCGCCTTGTCGCGATTCTCTTCGAACAAATTTACAATATCCTCACCATTCTTTGCCCATAGTATCTCGCATTTCTTGCCGATAATAGCCTTTATCAGTTTAAAGTTACTATCATCATCTTCCGCAACCAGAATAAGCGGACGGTAATCTCCTGACACTTTTTCTATTTCCATGACCTATGCGTTTTGTTTATATAGGGGCAAAGATATAAAAAATAATAGATTTGCACTATCTTTGCAGCTCATTAAAAAAATATATAATGATTTCTATAGACGGACTGGCCGTAGAATTCGGCGGAACTACTTTATTCAGTGACATATCTTTCGTTATCAACGAAAAAGACCGTATCGCCCTGATGGGTAAAAATGGAGCGGGGAAAAGTACATTGTTGAAAATCCTGGCAGGTGTAAGACAACCTACCCGTGGAAAAATCTCAGCCCCCAAAGACAGTGTCATAGCTTACCTTCCACAGCACCTTATGACGGAAGACGGACGTACCGTATTCCAGGAAGCGGCGCAAGCCTTTGCCCACCTGCATGAAATGGAAGCTGAAATAGAGCGCCTCAACAAGGAACTGGAAACGCGTACCGACTACGAAAGCGACAGCTACATGGAACTTATCGAGAATGTCTCCGCCTTAAGCGAAAAGTTCTATGCCATCGACTCCACCAATTACGAGGAGGATGTAGAAAAAGCACTGCTCGGGCTGGGCTTTGTACGCGAAGACTTCAACCGCCAGACCAGTGACTTCAGCGGCGGATGGCGCATGCGCATCGAGCTTGCCAAGCTGTTGCTGCAAAAGCCTGACGTGCTGTTGCTAGACGAGCCTACCAACCATCTGGACATAGAATCCATACAATGGCTGGAAGATTTCCTTATCAGCAATGGAAAGGCTGTCATCGTCATCAGCCACGACCGTAAATTCGTAGACAACATCACCACCCGTACCATTGAAGTGACCATGGGACGGATATACGATTACAAAGTAAACTACTCCAAATACCTGGAACTCCGCAAGGAACGCCGCGAACAGCAACAGAAAGCCTACGACGACCAGCAGAAGTTCATTGCCGAAACCAAGGAATTCATCGAACGGTTCAAAGGCACCTACTCCAAAACCCTGCAAGTGCAAAGCCGCGTAAAAATGCTGGAGAAGCTGGAACTGCTGGAAGTGGATGAAGAAGACACTTCAGCGTTACGCCTCAAATTCCCTCCTTCTCCCCGCTCAGGCAATTATCCCGTCATCATGGAGGGAGTAGGGAAAAGTTACGGTGACCATGTGGTCTTCAAGAATGCCAACCTCACCATAGAACGGGGAGACAAGGTTGCTTTCGTTGGTAAGAACGGGGAAGGAAAGTCAACGTTAGTGAAGTGCATCATGAAGGAAATAGAACATGAAGGCACCCTCACGATAGGACACAACGTGCAGATTGGATATTTCGCACAAAACCAGGCCTCATTGTTGGATGAGAACCTGACCGTATTCCAGACCATCGACGATGTGGCAAAAGGGGAAATCCGCAACAAGATACGCGACCTGCTGGGTGCCTTCATGTTCGGTGGCCCCGAAGAGTCCATGAAGAAGGTCAAGGTGCTTTCCGGTGGAGAGCGCACACGCCTCGCCATGATAAAGCTTTTGCTCGAACCGGTGAATCTGCTGATACTGGACGAACCGACCAACCATCTGGACATGAAAACCAAAGATATCCTGAAGCAAGCGTTACTGGATTTTGACGGTACCCTTATCCTCGTCAGCCACGACCGTGACTTCCTGGACGGACTGGTAAGCAAGGTATATGAATTCGGCAACAAACAAGTGAAAGAGCACTTGAGCGGCATCTACGAATTCCTTGAAAAGAAGAAAATGGACTCCCTCCGCGAACTGGAACGATAAGCATCTGCTAAACCCGGCGTCCGAACAAATGGCCGATACATATTGTTTTCATTTTACTAAACACTTAACTAAGAGATATTAAAATGAAACAATATGATGCCATCATAATAGGATTCGGCAAGGGCGGCAAGTTATTGGCCGCCGAACTGGCCGAACGGAATTGGAAAGTAGCCATCGTGGAACGTTCCCCTCAGATGTACGGAGGAACATGTGTAAACGTAGGATGTATCCCTACCAAAACTCTGATTCACGAATCGGAATATGCGGAAAAAAGATACTATGACGATTATAAGAACCAGTCCAAACTGTATGCACTTGCCGTGGCGCGGAAAGACAAGCTTGTATCCTTCCTGCGTGAGAAAAATTATGAAAATGTAAAAAACAAGCCTAATATAACCCTCTATGACGGAACTGCTTCTTTCTTGTCCGAAAATACAATCCGTATAGTCTCCGGCAAGGACGAAACGATTCTTGAGGGAAAAGAGATATTCATCAACACCGGGTCCACCCCTATCCTGCCTGCCATCGACGGACTCAAGGAGAGCAAGTACGTATATACCAGTGAGACCTTGCTGCAATCGAACAAACTGCCCGCACACCTGCTCGTCATCGGCGGCGGTGCTGTCGGATTGGAGTTTGCCACTATGTATGCAGGCTTTGGAAGCCATGTCACACTGCTGGAAGCGGGAAACCGCTTTCTGCCTAAAGTGGACCGCGACATTGCCGCCTCCATGCTGGAAGCATTGAACCGAAAGCGTATCAATGTCCGGTTGAACGCCCGTGTCCAATCCGTGTACGACACAGCCGAAGGAATAACTCTGACCTATACGGACAGTGCAAACGGCACTCCCTACTACCTGAAAGGAGATGCCTTGCTGGTAGCCATCAGCCGCAAGCCTATGACTGCAGAGCTGAATCTGGAAAAAGCGGGTATACAAACAGACAAGCGGGGAGCCATCGTTGTCGACAACCAATTACGGACTACAGCCCCACACGTATGGGCCCTGGGGGACGTAAAAGGAGACGAACAGTTCGACTACTTGTCCATCGATGATTTCCGTATCATCCGTAATCAACTCTTTGAAAACAAAAAAAGGAGTACAAAAGACCGGTATCCAATCCCCTTTGCCATTTTCACCGACCCACCGCTGGCACATATAGGACTGACGGAAGAGGAAGCGATGAAGAACGGTTATTCCATACATGTGGCACGTATCCCTGCTGCCATGATTCCACGTGCCCGTACGCTACACAGCATAGACGGTATGCTCAAAGCTATTGTAGACATCCATACCGGACGGATTCTGGGTTGTACCCTACTTTGTGCCGATGCACCAGAAGTAATCAATACCGTAGCATCAATCATGAAAACGGGACAGCGTTACCATTTCCTGCGGGACTTCATTTTCACCCACCCCAGCATGAATGAGGGATTGAATATGTTATTCAAACCTTTTTAGCATTTTCTATTTGGTAATTAAGTCCTTAACCTCTATCTTTGCATCCGTCCAAAGATAGAGGAATGAAAAAGAAACAGTACATAACCTATATTCTTTTTTTCATCAGCTTGATAATGCTGGTGATACCCGTCATTCCCCACCATCATCATGCCGACGGAATGATATGCATGAAGAATGATATCACCGCCGATTGCTGCGGACACCGTCATAGCCCGGGCAACGAGCACTGCTGTTGCGACACGGGATGCATGACAACCCACTTTGTACAACAGACGCCCAGCTCTTCCAATGATGTGTGTTCACATCCGGATGCCTTGTGGGCAGTTACCCTACTCATTGAACCTTTTTCCAAGTTACTCATCCTACCCGAGTTTGACATAAGCAGGCAGGAGTGTATCTATCTGGAATCTCTTCATAGCACATTTATCATATGTGCTACGGGACTTCGTGCCCCTCCGTCTCTTCTTGCTTAACTGTTACCGGAACATCACCGGGACAGATTTCTATCCGGCATAAGGAACAATGCAATTTGGTTGCACGCCCTATGCCCTAACTTTGTATTCAAAATCAAAAAGTAAGAACAAATATCATCATGAAAAAAGTTATTTTCATGGGAGTCTTGGGATTATTCCTTTTAGGCTCCTGTAACAGCAAGTCCGGAGACAGCCACGAAGGACATAATCACGAAACAGAAGAGCACAATCATGACGGACATGACCACGAGGGACATGACCACGAACATGAGGAACACAACCATGAGCACGAAGAGCAGGAAAACCATGCCGGAGGAAGCGATGAAATCATCCTGCCACCAGCAAAGGCGCAAGCTGCCGGCGTAGCAGTCAGCACTGTTGAACCGGGTAGTTTCCATCAAGTCATCAAGACCAGCGGCCAGGTGATGGCAGCCCAGGGAGACGAGAGCGTAGCCGTAGCTACAGTAGCAGGCGTGGTTTCCTTCAAGGGAAAAGTTATCGAAGGAATGAGTGTCAGCAAAGGTACTCCTTTGGTGGTATTGTCATCCAAAAACATGGCCGACGGAGACCCGGTGCAGAAAGCCCGGATAGCCTACGAGGTTTCCAAAAAAGAATACGAGCGTATGAAAGCGCTTGTAGGCAACAAAATCGTATCTGAAAAGGAATTCGCGCAAGCCGAACAGATTTACGAAAATGCCCGTATCAGTTACGAGGCAGTCGCAAAGAACCATTCGGCAAGCGGCCAGGCTGTTGTTTCTCCCATCAGCGGTTATGTGAAGAATCTGTTGGTGAAAGAAGGGGACTACGTCAGCGTCGGCCAGCCGTTGGTAAGCGTCACCCAGAACCGCAAGCTTTTCCTGCGTGCGGATGTATCCGAAAAGTACTATCCTTACCTAAACAGCATCGGTTCTGCCAACTTCTGTACTCCTTATAATAATAAGGTATATACATTGAAAGAACTGGGCGGGCGCATGCTTTCTTATGGAAAGGCTTCGGGTGAGAACGGATATTATGTACCCGTAACTTTTGAATTCGACAATAAGGGAGACGTTATTCCCGGCTCGTTTGTAGAAGTATTCCTATTATCCTCACCAATGGAGAACGTGTTGTCTCTTCCTCACAGTGCGCTGACCGAGGAACAAGGCAGCTTCTTTGTCTACCTGCAACTGGATGAAGAGGGCTACAAAAAACAGCTTGTCACCCTGGGTGCCGACAATGGCGAAAGTGTACAAATCCTTTCCGGCATAAAAGCAGGCGATCGCGTCGTAACCCAAGGAGCCTATCAAGTGAAGCTGGCATCGGCAACGAATGCTATTCCGGCACATAGCCATGAACACTAATCTCATGTACAATTTGACAATTTACAAAGTACCATTTCGCTATGCAGTATAAGGGCTACGTGACGAATGGGGAGTGTAAAGTCAGATAAACAAGAAATATTAGATAAAACAGCAAGTGCGGCTGACATTGCGCAGCCCAATTGTACATTGTAAATAGTAAATAAAAAGATGTTAAACAAAATAATTGGTTTTTCTCTTCAGAACCGCATCCTGGTGCTGGTAGCATCGGTGCTGTTGCTGATTGGCGGTACTTATACCGCCATGCATACGGAAGTGGATGTGTTCCCTGACCTCAATGCGCCGACCGTGGTCATCATGACCGAAGCAAATGGTATGGCAGCAGAGGAAGTGGAACAGCTGGTCACTTTTCCCGTAGAAACGGCTGTAAACGGTGCAACGGGTGTGCGCCGTGTACGCTCTTCCTCAACGAACGGTTTTTCTGTAGTCTGGGTAGAATTCGACTGGGATACAGATATCTATCTTGCCCGGCAGATTGTCAGTGAGAAGCTGGCAGTCGTCAGCGAATCCTTACCGGCCAACGTAGGCAAGCCGACACTAGGCCCACAATCGTCCATTTTGGGCGAGATGCTGATTGTAGGTCTGACAGCAGATTCGACCTCTATGCTGGATTTGCGTACCATTGCCGACTGGACCATACGTCCCCGCCTGCTCTCTACGGGCGGTGTGGCACAAGTTGCCGTACTGGGTGGCGACATCAAGGAATATCAAGTGCAGCTGGACTCGGAACGGATGCGCCATTACGGCGTAACATTGAGCGAAGTGATGAACATCACCCGCGAAATGAACCTGAATGCCAATGGTGGAGTGCTCTATGAATATGGCAATGAATATATCGTACGCGGCGTACTTTCTACCGACAAGGTAGACCAGATAGCCAAGGCCGTGGTGCGGAGCAACGGAGTCTCCGGCGCCCCTATCCTGCTGGAAGATATTGCCGACGTTCAAGTCGGAGCCAAACTTCCTAAACTGGGTACCGCCTCGGAACGCGGTAAGCATGCCGTACTGCTGACAGTCACCAAGCAACCCGCCACAAGCACGCTGGAGCTTACAGACAAACTGGAAGCTTCCCTGCAAGACCTGCAGAAGAATCTACCGGCGGACGTAAAGGTTTCCACAGACATCTTCCGTCAAAGCCGTTTCATCGAAAGTTCCATCGGAAACGTTCAGAAGTCGTTGTTGGAGGGAGGTATTTTCGTTGTCATCGTGCTTTTCCTGTTCCTTGCCAACATACGTACCACAGTCATCTCGCTGGTGACACTGCCGTTGTCACTGATTGCCTCCATCCTTGCCCTGCACTATATGGGCTTTACGATAAATACCATGAGCCTGGGAGGTATGGCTATCGCCATCGGTTCGCTGGTGGATGATGCCATCGTGGACGTGGAGAATGTCTACAAGCGTTTGCACGAAAACCGACTGAAACCTGCCGGCGAGCAACTTCCTATTCTGGAAGTGGTGTTCAATGCTTCGAAAGAAGTGCGTATGCCTATCCTCAATTCAACGCTGATTATCATTGTCAGCTTCGTACCACTGTTCTTCCTTAGTGGTATGGAAGGTAGGATGTTGGTACCACTGGGTATTGCGTTCATTGTGGCATTGGCGGCTTCAACTGTTGTGGCACTGACCGTAACGCCGGTACTTTGCTCCTATCTATTGGGAAAAGAGAAAACGAAAAAACAAAACAACGAAAACAGCGATTCTGCCGTAGCACGCAAGATGAAGCAATGGTATGGTTCTGCACTGACTTTCGTATTGGGGCATAAGAAAGGGGTACTGGGAGGTACTATCGGACTATTTGTAGTAGCGCTCGGCTGTTTCTTCACCCTGGGCCGCTCGTTCCTGCCGCCTTTCAATGAAGGTTCGTTCACCATCAATATCTCCTCGCTTCCAGGCATTTCCCTGGAAGAAAGCGACAAGATGGGGCACCGTGCCGAGGAGCTGCTGCTTTCCATCCCCGAAATACAGACCGTGGCCCGTAAAACGGGACGTGCAGAGCTGGACGAACACGCTCTGGGAGTAAACATCTCTGAGATCGAGGCACCGTTTGAGTTGAAAGACCGCTCGCGCAGCGAGCTCGTGGCAGAAGTCCGCGAAAAACTGGGTACCATTGTAGGGGCAAACGTGGAAATAGGCCAGCCTATCAGCCACCGTATAGACGCCATGCTATCCGGTACAAAGGCGAACATCGCCATCAAACTGTTCGGCGACGACCTGAACCGCATGTTCACTCTGGGCAATGAAATCAAGAGTGCCATCCAGGGGATTCCCGGTATTGCCGACCTGAACGTGGAACAGCAGATTGAGCGTCCGCAACTTGTCATTTCACCCAAACGGGAAATGCTTGCCAAATACGGCATTTCACTGCCCGAATTTTCGGAGTTTGTCAATGTCTGCCTGGCCGGTGAAGCCGTTTCCCAAGTTTACGAAAAGGGAAAGAGCTTCGACCTGACCGTACGCGTGAAAGACAACCTACGCGACGAAATGGAAAAAATACGCAACTTGATGATTGATACGGGCGACGGACAGAAAATTCCACTGAACTATGTAGCGGAAATCCGCTCGGCCATGGGTCCGAACACCATCAGCCGCGAGAATGTAAAGCGTAAGATCGTCATCTCCGCCAACGTGGCCGACCGCGACCTGCGAAGTGTAGTCAACGATATACAAGCCCAGGTAGACGCACAAATCAAACTGCCGGAAGGATACCACATCGAATACGGCGGACAATTCGAAAGTGAACAGGCAGCAAGCCGCACGCTGGCACTTACTTCGTTCATGTCCATCGTGGTGATATTCCTGCTCCTCTACCATGAATTCCGCAGTGTGAAAGAGAGTGCCATCATCCTTATCAATCTGCCGCTGGCATTGATAGGTGGTGTATTCGCCCTGCTCATCACAACGGGAGAAGTGAGTATCCCCGCCATCATCGGTTTCATCTCACTGTTCGGTATCGCCACCCGAAACGGAATGCTGCTCATCAGCCATTACAACCACTTGCAGCAGGAAGAAGGCTATGGCGTCTACGACAGCGTTATCCGCGGTTCGCTCGACCGTCTGAATCCAATCCTGATGACCGCCCTATCCAGTGCACTGGCACTTATCCCGCTGGCTCTCAGTGGCGACCTGCCGGGCAACGAGATACAAAGCCCGATGGCAAAGGTTATCTTGGGCGGCCTTTTAACATCCACGTTCCTGAACGGTTTCATCATTCCGATTGTTTACCTGATGATGCACCATAACCAACAACCTAAAACGTCAGACAATGAATAAAAGATTTTTCATATTCAGCGCCGCCATCCTCGCTTTTGCGGGGATGAGCGCACAAACGTCCGGCATTGATGCCGTGCTCCAGCAGATAGAGGCCAACAACAAGGAATTGCAGGCTAACTCCCACCTCATTTCCTCACAAAAACTGGAGAACAAGACAAACAACAACCTCCCCGACCCTACACTGTCATACGCCCACCTTTGGGACTCCAAGAACAGTGACGAGACAGTCGGCGAAATGGTCATCTCGCAAAGCTTCGACTTCCCCACGCTTTACGCCACCCGAGGGAAGATGAACCGACTCAAGACAAATGCACTGGATGCACAAGCCACCGCCTTCCGCCAGCAGATATTGCTGCAAGCGAAGGAAGTATGCTTGGACATCATCATGCTGCAACGCCAGCAAGCCCTGCTCGACGAACGGTTGAAGAATGCGGAGGAACTGTCGGCCATGTACACCCGACGTTTGGAAACGGGAGATGCCAATGCACTGGAAACCAACAAGATTAATCTGGAGTTGCTGAATGTACGCACGGAAGCCCGCATGAACCAGACGGCACTTAACAACAAACTGAAAGAGCTGCTTGTCCTCAACGGAAACCAGCCGCTCACACCGGGACGTCCCAGACCCGGTACCACACCCGACGCCCAAACACTCGGATTGACAGAATACCCGGCAGTGCCGTTGCCGGCCGACTTCCACCCGCTGGCCGACGAACTGCTGGCTTCAGACCCCACCCTGCAATCCTTGCAGGGTGAAAGTTCTGCCGCCCGGAAACAGATTTCGGCAAGCAAGCAAGGCTGGCTACCCAAACTGGAACTGGGTTACCGTAGAAATACCGAATCGGGGCATCCGCTGAACGGTGTAGTAGTAGGCTTCTCTTTCCCGCTTTTCGAAAACCGCAATAAGGTCAAGATAGCCAAGACACAAGCGCTCAACATTGACTACCAAAAGGAGAACGCCGCACTGCAAGCCAGCTCCGCCTTGTGGCAACTCTATGAAGAGGCCAAGAACCTGCACGCTTCCATGGAGGAATACGAGCGCACCTTCCATCAACAGCAAGACCTTTCTTTACTGAAACAAGCACTTATGGGAGGACAAATCAGTATGATTGAATACTTCGTTGAAATATCGGTTGTCTATCAAAGCAAGACAAACCTCCTGCAACTGGAAAACCAGTATCAGAAGGCAATGGCACAGATATACAAGAGCCGGTTATAAATAGAAAGAGCTGTCTGCGGTTGGCAGACAGCTCTTTCTATTTCAATATATTGTAGTTATAGTTTTGTGACTTTACCCATAAACAGAATAACTCCCGTACTCTTCTCCTTTATCAGGAAGATGAAAGGACGGTCCACATAGAACGGAATTACCATACTTGGTCCGGGAGCGGCCACGTCCATTCCTCCGACAGTTACAGCCGCAGCTTCCGTCCCCTCTTCATTCACTTTCACATAAGTGAACTGTTGCAGCAAACTGATAAACAAATCCTCATCCGCCATTCCGGAAAAATCGGCCGATGGAGTAAAAGCCTCTTGCATTCCCATTACCATCATATCGTCAATGAGTTCTTTATCATATTCCATTTCAAACCGGGGTAACTTAAGGTTCAAGGCAGAGCTTGATAAACTACTGTTCCATTCCCCCCAGCGCTCGTCATTCAGCTGCGGCAGGCACTCATCCAACGATTTTCCCTCTGCCGGCAAGAGCACCACCATACTGAAAGCCTCATTGCCGTAAGGCAACTCTGCCATTGAGAAATACTCATTCTCGGCATAGTTGAATCTCTCGTCACGAAGATTCATCATGTGTACAGTCGATTTGCTTCCGTCAGCATTCGTAAAAGCCTCTTCTGCCGTATCCGATTTTTTGAATTGATTCTTCCAAATCCCCTTGAAATAAAGCGCATTCAACAGATAAAGACGCGCCGTCTCCGGAATCTCATTCAAGACTTTGGGGATGCAATTATTCGTTTTCCCGGCACACCAGCCGTTTATAATGTCCGGAGCCTTGGGAGAGGCAAAATCCAGCTCCTGCACTTGCGCGTCATACATCTTTTTGTTTACGCTTACAAAGTCGTCATGAACACCGAACCCTTTCTTTATCCAGATGGAATTGGCAATTCCCAACTGTGTGGTATTGTCCAAATCGAGCAACGCCTCCACCAGCTTCTTATTATAGTTGTTCATTTCTTCCAACGAATAGCCCGAAAAGCCCAGGACATCTGTCATCTCAGATAGTGTGTTTCCCAACGCTCCATTGGCAATCATAGACAGACAGAGCGAAGCGCTCAAAGGAGAGATGAACAGATTGGGCTTTTCCACCTCAGTTTTACAAACCTGATTAAAGAAACGGAAAGCGAAATCCGTTCCTAAATCCATCATCTCCTGCTCGGCACGGGTCAAGGCAATGTCTTTGCGAGGCTTGGGTTGTGGTGAAGAGTTGTCGTCACTCTGGCAGGCTGCAAGGATACAAAGTAGGCTTAAGGCAGTAATCGTTTTTTTAAGCATAAGCAAATAGTATTAGTTTTAAAACAGTTATCTATATAGAAAATGCTTGAACAAACAAAATACTGCATTGAAGAAACAATAAAAAATAGTACATTCCTACTCTATTATTATACTGCAAAGTTCTGCATATTTTTTGCAGTCGCACTGCATATGTGTTGCAGCACCACTGCATATGTGTTGCAGTCGCGCTGCATATATATTTGCAGTGTCACTGCAACAGCTCTGCAGTGCTACTGCAAAATATATACAGCAGCTTTGCAGTAACGTGATTGATTTCACCCGGTTATTGTTGCCAATTCCAGCACCCCTTCCGGCAAATATCCGCTGCGTATGCGCCATTCCTGGGGATAAAGATTATTGGCACGGTTACCTATATTCTTGACAAATCCTAGAGGTATCTGTTTGTAGGTGAGCAAGACAATGCCGCGCGGAGCAGTCTCCGAAAGGACAACAGCCTCCTTGCGCAGATAGCTGATGGCCTGCTCGCGGCCTATCTCTTCATGGGCAAAGGCATCCGGATTCAGTGCTATACTCATGGCGAGCCCATGAGCAGGCATCCAGTCTTTTCCTTTCAACTCGGCAACATCTACCCCAGCCTGCACGATACGGAGTGACGAACGCAAAGCCGACAGTTCGGAGAGATACGCTTTAGGGAAAGCGCTGACGTTGTTGCCATTGACGATAAATTCGTAATTATCCGGAACCGCAAACCACTCATGCAGTGCCGAAAGCTGTTCTTTGGAAACACCCGGAGTTTTCGCTCCTTTTCCTTGAGGTTTTCTTCCTTTTTCCCAGGATTTCACCTGCCCGGCCCAGGTATTCCCATCGCTCACGCCCGGTTTGCGGAGAACTGCCAAAAAGAATCCTTCCCCCTTCGTCCGATGGGGCAGGAAACGATAGGCGGGAAAGTCCTCTCCCGACAATAGATTACCCGTAATATTCCAGTCAGTAGAAATTTCCAACGGCAATACCTCCGCCCCGAATTCATCCCGTATCCAACGGATGTTCTCTTCGTTTTCCTTTGTATTATAGGTACAAGTACTGTAGATGAGAATGCCTCCGGACTTCAAGCAAGGCCAGATATCCGTAACGATGCGACGCTGGCGCTGCCAGCAGATTTCCACATTCTCCCCACTCCACTCACTTACCGCAACGGGGTCTTTACGGAACATCCCCTCGCCAGAGCAGGGGACATCCGTCAATATGACGTCGAAGAAGTCCGTCAAGGAAGAAAAATCTGCCGGGTCATTATTAGTGACCACCACACCGGAATGCCCCCACTTCGTAAGATTCTCCGCCAATACCTGCGAGCGGTTGCGGATTACCTCATTGGCCACCAGCAGACTGCCTGCGGGCAACACGCTACGGGCATGCGTGGATTTCCCGCCGGGAGCCGCACAGAGGTCAAGCATCACCACCGGTCCTTCGCCCACATACCGCCTCAAAGCCTGCTCCACAAACATAGACGAAGCCTCCTGCACATAGTAGCAGCCTGCATGAAACAGCGGGTCAAAAGTGAATGTCAGCCGCTTGTCCAGATAGTATCCGGCAGTAGACCAAGGGACATGCCTAAAAGAGGAACGAAAAAGACTGAATGAAGATTCCGGTAATTTATCTTCATTCAGTCGGATACTGACCGGCTGCTCCCCTTCCAGGGCGGCAGCCAGCTTTTCATATTCTTCCACACCCAAGAGGGCGCGTGTATAATCGGTGAAAGATGAGGGTAGCTTCATGCTTTGAACTGTTTTATGGCAGCAAAGATAGTGCAAAATACGTTTCACCAATCTACGGGGCTAAACAAAAAGCACGGTTCAATACTCTTTTTAAAAACTGAGTTTCACCCCTGCAAAATAGGAACGCGGTGCACCCGGTCCGTAGATATAACCGGAATCGCGGCTCGCTCCTTTATCAAAATCTTTCTGATAAGAATTGAATATATTCTGTACACCGGCATTGAGCTGCAAACAGAACCCTTGAAAATCAAAGTCGTAAGCTATCTTTGTTCCAAGCTCAAAGAAGTCCGGACTCTTTACCAATACATCCGCCTCACCGTTCACCTCCGAAAGCAAATGGGGAACGTACATCCGCCCGGTATAATTGCCGTTCAAAGCTATTGAGAAGGCTTTAACCGGCATATAGGTAGCTGTAAAGTAGCCGTAGACGTCGGGAGTACGCAGTATCTTGTCGCTGTAACGTTCTTTCTCCGACAAGTGCTCCTCATCCGCACTCCATTCTTCGGGAGAGTCATAGATACTTCGTTGAAGCGTCAGCCCTGCCTGCAACTGAACCTTATCCTTATAGGCAACCTTTCCTTCCAATGTGCCGCCATACACTTTAGCTCCCGAACCATTGATACGGGTCTGTATCAGATAAGCGCTACCATCCGGGTCTTTCACCGGAGGCGTCAGGACAAACGGGTCGGAAAGTTTCGTGTAGAAGCCTTCCACCAGTAGGTTTGCCTGGAAATCTCCGAAATAGTGGTACCAATCTACCGAAGCATTGAAGCTGCGCGAACGCTCTTCCTTCAATCCTTTGGCGCGGACAATGGAAACCAACTCTCCACCCACATTACTGATATGCAGATCTTCATCAAACGCTTGTGGAGCACGGAATCCCTCAGCATAACTGAAACGGATATTCACATCCTGAGTAGGATTGTAACGGATATTGGCACGGGGACTGAAAACAGCCTTGTCCATGATGCTGTTTTTATCTACGCGCCCGCCAATCAGGAAACTCCACTGTTCGTTCTTCCACTCATTCTGGGCATAGACGCTTGCTATATTCACCACTTGGTTCAACGGGGCGGGGGTATATTTCTCAATCAGTTGTTGCAAGCGGTCACCCGTTGCCGTAGGATCTTCGGCCAAAGCAGCATCACGATACTTCTGTACGTCCGTTGCCTTGTCATGCAGATTGTCGTGATTGAACTCAATGCCTCCGGTCAAATCGGCAGGCATAAACAGACACTTGTCAAAATGATAAATATACTGGGCACCCAGCACACCGGTAAAGTCCGTAGTCATTCCATAAGCGCTGTAATAACTATTGCGCACGATGTGCTGAGCCGAAGCATAGGTACTGAACGTATGTTTCTGGTTTTTGGAGAAAGCCGTGAACTTGAGCCCACCCGTGTTGATGGAATGTTTCAGCTGTTCCACCAGTCCGGGCGCCCCGGTACCGTTCAATCCGGCATCCTCGGCTATATGAGGGGGAAGGCTGAAGCCACTTCCACCACGGCGGAATTCCTCCATATGATGGTATTCAAGGCTCAGCTTGGAATAGGCACTTGTCCGGTAGTAAGCATTCAGACCGACAGTCTGGTTCTTCAGCTTCGGTAATTCGGAAAAACCGTCTCCGTTGGAGTCCCATGCCGAACGATGCCTGCTCTGGCCGTACACATAAGCCCCCATCTTACTGTCCGAAGAAACCAAGGAAAGATTCAGGGTCGTGTTGTTGTCGAACGAGCCGGAACCGTCGAAATTGGAAATGGTATGCGAGAAAGAACCGGAATTGCGAATCGGTTCCTTCGTAATGATATTCACCGTCCCGGCAATGGCCGAAGAACCGAACAAGGCTGAACCACCTCCACGCACCACTTCCACACGCTCTATCATGTTGGCGGGAATCTGTTCCAACCCATACACACCGGCCAGAGAGGAAAAGATGGGACGTGAGTCTATCAATATTTGGGTATATTTCCCATCCAGCCCGTTGATGCGCACTTGTGAATAACCGCAATTCTGGCAATCGGTCTCCACCCGCACACCTGGCTGAAAGGCCAGTCCTTGCGACAAAGTATGCGAGTTTGTCTGCTCAAACAGTTTAGGAGTGACCACTTTGACCAAAGTGGGTGCCAAGCGCCGGGCAGTCTCATTGCGGTTGGCTGTGACTACCACCCCGTCCAGTGCCACCATGTCTTCTTCCAACTCAAAGTTCTCTTCCAAGGTCTTACCACGTTTCAGAACGACTTTGCGCTCCTGCGACTTATAACCTACGGCACTGACGGACAACGTGAACTCACCTTCAGGCAGATTCTTTAGGAAATAGTGACCGGTGGCATCGGTCATGGTCCCGATGGTGGTGCCTTTCAGCGAAACTGTCATATAAGGCAAATGTTCCCTTGTACTTTTTTCTATTACATGACCGACAATATTGGCATCGGTACTCTTCAAATCTTCGGCATAAACGGTTGATGAGAGTAACAGACATACTGCTCCCACCACAAAAAATATATATTTTTTCATGTACTTCTAAAATAATATGTTAATCAATGAGGTTGACGCAATCCCACAACGGAATTGCCTTAATCTATCGGATTTGAAAAAAAGAAGGGGGAGCACGCAGGCAAATACCGCCACGAAGCTTTACACACTTGATGCATTCCGTGGTAAGAATGCTCAGTACACACAACAAAACAAGGAAAACCGTCGCGGCAACCGGAAGCAACGGAAGGGAAGAAGAGACGAAAGAGGCTAGATAGAAAATGGTTTCCAACTGCACCTCTGTATGCTCATGCTGGCCCTTGAATGGATGGGAATGCACAATGATAACACCATTCACCACATGCGAGTGGGTAAACAGCGTAATTCCTCCCAGATAGGCAATGAACAGCAGAGGGAGGAAACACTTCATTATATTCCTCAACTTCATCAAGACTTCCCAATAAAAACAGATGCGCAAAGATAACAGTATTTACAATAAGAAACAACCCGGTTTGTATATTTACCTCTATTTACAGTCGCAAATACCTACTTCTTGTTATTCCGGAAAAAAGACAATAAGACATTTTCACGGAAAAATATCGCCTTATTTCCGGTTTTCTAAAAAAAATATCTTCTCTTTGCAACTTTATAAAGGTGACGACACGTCTAACCAACAAAGAAACAAATTAAAAGACCATAGATTATGAAACGTATCATTTTTGGATTAATGCTTGCCATGATGTTCTGCACACTGATGCAAGGCGCAAACAGAACCGTAACAGAGAACGACGGTCAGGGGAACAAGAAAAGAGTCATCGAATTGAGGGACACTGTCATCAATGGAGAAACCGTAACAGACACACTTAGTGTCATGACTTATGAAAACGGTGCCGGCAGTAGCAATGCTCCGGAAAAATGGAGAACCCACCATAGCAGCGGTATGGACTGGAACGGGTTCGACCTCGGGAGCAAGACCTCGGAAACCGTGATTGCCGTAACAGCCATCGTCTTTGTATTCGGACTGCCGCTACTCATCATATTCGTAGTATTCTTCTTCCGCTATAAAAACCGGAAAGCCAAGTACCGCCTGGCGGAACAGGCCCTGGCCAGCGGACAGCAACTGCCTGAAAACTTCTTCAAAGAAGCCGCAGCAACGGATATCCGCAGCAAAGGCATCAACAACATATTCGTCGGCATCGGCCTGTTCATCTTCCTTTGGGCCATTACCGGAGAATTCGGTCTCGGATGTATCGGCTTGCTCGTCATGTTCACCGGCTTCGGACAATTGGTGATTTTCTACAGCCAACAGAAGAAGAACGAAGAAAAATGAGTCAGATGGGTGACATATCGTTAGTCGCACAGGTCGTGGTGTTTCACAACACCAGGGCCTTCGACCAGTTGGTAAAGAAGTACCAGTCGCCCGTGCGGCGGTTCTTCCTGCACCAGACCTGCGGCGACAGCGAGTTGAGTGACGACCTGGCACAAGATACGTTTATCAAGGCCTATACAAACATCGCTTCGTTCAAGAATCTGTCCAGCTTCTCAACCTGGCTCTACCGTATTGCCTATAACGTTTTTTATGATTATATTCGCAGCCGGAAAGAAACGGACGATTTGGATACGTACCGAGTGGACGCTCAATGCAGCACACTGCAGCAGGACGTGGGACAGCACATGGACATTTACCGTGCCCTGGCCACACTGAAGGAAATGGAACGCACCTGCATCACGCTCTTCTACATGGAAGACCAAAGCATCGAAAAGATTACAGGTATCACCGGATGTCCGGCGGGAACGGTAAAAAGCCACCTCTCGCGGGCGAAAGACAAAATGGCTTCCTACTTAAAACAAAATGGTTATGATGGAAAATGATGATAAACTCCTGACTTCATTCTTTGCCGAACACCGGCAGGAAATAGCCGATAACGGGTTCAGCCGCCGCGTACTGCGACATCTGCCCGACCGTAGCCGCCACTTGGCGCAGATATGGACAGCATTCTGCTTTACTCTGGCCCTCGTACTGTTCGTCTCCCTCGACGGAGTGCAGCTGATACTGGACACCTTGCGCGAAACCTTCGATACTGCCATCCGGAGCGGAGCTTCGGAGCTTGACCCCAAGTCGTTAATCATTGCCGGAGTGGTATTGCTCTATTTCGGTTACCGCAAGATTTCATCTATGGCATAGTTGTTTTTCAATGATAAATCGTATCTTTGTCCCCTCATAAAACTAACTAAGAGGAGAAAGTTTTGAGAAAGATTCTATTCATCATATTATTCGTTTTTTCTATTGGGAATGCCGGGGCGCAAGCAACAAGCGATTCCATTGTCATGAATTACTTGAAGGAAATGGGCGCCCCCGTCACTTATAACAATGAAGTGAAATTGCTGATGACCGGCCATGACAAGTTCGTCGATCTCTTCGAGAATATCCGCCATGCCCGGCATCATATCCATTTGGAATACTTCAACTTCCGCAACGACTCCATAGCCAATGCCTTGTTCAGCCTTCTGGCAGAGAAAGTCAAGGAGGGAGTTGAAGTCCGCGCCATGTTCGATGCCTTCGGCAACTGGTCCAACAACCAACCATTGAAAGAACGCCATCTGAAATCCATCCGCGCCCAAGGCATCGAAATCGTTAAGTTCGATCCTATCACTTTTCCCTGGGTGAATCATGCCATACACCGCGACCATCGGAAAATAGTAGTGATTGACGGAAAGATAGGTTATACCGGCGGCATGAACATTGCCGACTACTACATCAACGGATTGCCTAAAATCGGTAAATGGCACGATATGCACATACATCTTGAAGGAGATGCCGTGCGCTATCTGCAGGGCATCTTCCTGACCATGTGGAACCGGGAAACGGGACAACACGTAGGTGGACCTGCCTACTTCCCGGATACTCAGCAACTGCCCGACAGTATTGCCGAAGAAATAGCCATCGTGGACCGCACGCCACGCGAAACACCACGCTCCATCAGCCATGCCTATGCAGCTTCCATACAAGCCGCACAGAAGAGCATCCGAATCGTGAATCCTTATTTCGTTCCGACCAAATCAATCCGCAAGGCAATCAAGAACGCACTGAAAAAAGGTACTGAAGTGGAAATCATGATACCTGCCGTGTCGGACATAGCCTTTACTCCGGATGCCTCATTCTACATAGCACACAAGCTGATGAAGAAAGGAGCCAAGATATATCTCTTCAACGGCGGCTTCCACCATTCCAAGATAATGATGGTAGACAGCACTTTCTGCACGGTGGGTACTGCCAATCTCAACAGCCGCAGCCTGCGCTATGACTACGAGACAAACGCTTTCATCTTCGACCCCAAGATCACCAATGAGCTGAATGCCATGTTCGAACGGGACGTGCAAAACAGTACACTGCTCACTCCCGAAGTCTGGAAAAAGCGTTCCGGATGGAAGAAATTCGTAGGCTGGGTGGGGAACTTGATGACCCCCTTCCTCTAATTTTTAATTATTAATTATTAATTATTAATTAATTCCCCTACCTTTGCGTTCGGATAAAAACAGAGCTACATCATGAAACAATATTTAGACCTGCTGAACCGCGTACTGACCGAAGGCGTAGAGAAAAGCGACCGTACGGGTACCGGCACCATCAGCGTATTCGGCCACCAGATGCGTTTCAACATGGATGAAGGCTTCCCCTGCCTTACTACCAAGAAGTTGCATCTGAAATCAATCATATACGAACTGCTATGGTTCCTCCAAGGAGACACCAATGTGAAATATCTTCAGGACAACGGTGTACGCATCTGGAACGAATGGGCGGACGAAAACGGTGACCTGGGACATATCTACGGGTATCAATGGCGCTCCTGGCCGAACTATAAAGGTGGATTCATCGACCAAATCAGCGAAGCTGTAGAAACCATCAAGCACAATCCCGACTCACGCCGGATTATAGTCAGCGCATGGAATGTAGGCGATTTGGACAACATGAACCTCCCTCCCTGCCACGCTTTCTTCCAGTTCTATGTCGCCAACGGACGGCTGAGCCTGCAACTGTACCAGCGTAGTGCGGACATTTTTTTAGGAGTGCCCTTCAACATTGCTTCCTATGCCCTGCTCCTGCAGATGATGGCGCAAGTTACCGGACTGAAAGCCGGAGATTTCATCCATACCTTAGGAGACGCCCACATCTATCTGAACCATCTGGAGCAGGTAAAGCTCCAACTATCTCGTGAACCGCGGGATTTGCCGCAGATGAGAATCAATCCGGATGTGAAAAACATCTTCGATTTCAAGTTCGAGGATTTTGAGTTGGTCAACTATAACCCGCATCCGCATATTGCAGGAAAAGTGTCGGTATAAATCCTACAATAAAAAGATAGAAAGAGAAAAGAATTTTACACACATATGATTAGTATTATCGCCGCAGTAGATAGAAAGAGAGGTATCGGTTATCAGAACCGGTTGTTATTCTGGCTTCCCAATGATTTGAAGCGTTTCAAAGCCCTCACCACGGGAAATACCATCATCATGGGCCGAAAGACCTTTGAATCTCTCCCCAAAGGCGCGCTTCCCAACCGCCGCAACGTTGTTCTGTCCACTCAAAAAGATTTGCTCTGTCCCGGTACAGAAGTTTTTCCCTCATTGGAAGAAGCACTAAGCAGTTGCCAGCCCGACGAACACGTCTACATCATCGGCGGTGCAAGCGTTTATCGCCAGGCACTCCCCTTTGCAGATACCCTCTGCCTGACCGAAGTGGATGCAGAAGCCCCTCAGGTGGACGCCTACTTTCCCGAAGTCGCTCCGACTGTATGGCAAGAAAAAAGCAGGGAGTCCCATCCCGCAGATGAGAAGCATCCCTGCCCTTATGCATTCGTCGATTATATCCACCGGTAAAATTAATCTTCCTCTTCTTCTACCGTTATAGGCATCTGCCGCTTGATGGCTTCGTGGAAAGAAATCAAGGTTTCCGTACGCGCCAGTCCCAGCGGCTGCAACTTATCATGTATGATGCTCAGCAAATGATGGTTGTTGCGGGCATAAAGCTTTATGAACATATCATACTTGCCCGTTGTAAAATGGCATTCCACAATCTCGGGAATAGCTTCCAATGCTCTCGTTACAGCATCAAAAGAAGCAGGATCCTTTAGATAGATACCGATATAGGCGCATGTTTCATATCCTATCTTCTCCGGATCAATCACATATTCAGAACCTTTCAATATACCTAAGTTTGTCAGCTTTTGAATGCGCTGATGAATGGCTGCTCCCGATACATTACAAGCTCTGGCCACTTCAAGAAAAGGAATGCGTGCATTATCGGCTATAAGTTTTAAAATCTGTTCGTCTAAAGTATCCAATTGATGATGTCCCATTTCAAATTCTAATGATTAATAAATTACTATATCTCCCGCATATCTATACGGCAACATGCAAAGTTAGCTATTTTTTCGCCAATAAAAATACGGTTTATAACTTTTCTTGCAAAAAAAAGAATAATACCGCATATCAGGCATTTCAAAGTGCATATGCAAAATTCCATCTCGCATGACCGGAAAATTGCAGATGAGCTTTAAAGATATTATCTTTGTAGTAGCAATAATAATGAACCGTTATGAAAAAGTATTCCTTATTCCTATTATGCCTGATGGCAGCAATATCCTTGCATGCCCAAAGTTTTGCCGATTATTTTGCAGATAAAACCCTGCGTGTCGACTATATCTTTACCGGAAATGCAGCCAAACAAGAGATATGCCTGGACGGATTGTCTTGTCTCCCCTCTTGGGCAGGAAGGAAGCATCATTTATCTGAGTTGCCCCTGCAAGGAAACGGACAAATCATTATGCGAGATGCAGCCAATGGCAGCGTAATCTACAAAACATCCTTTTCTTCGCTCTTCCAGGAGTGGCTGGAAACGGATGAAGCCAAAGCGGTGACCAAAGGATTCGAAAACACCTTTCTCCTTCCCTATCCCCTCCGTCCTGCAGAAATAGAAATAACACTTCTCGACCCGCGTAGAAATGTACGGGCAAGCATGAAACATACGGTCAGTCCCGACGACATCCTGATACATCAGAAAGGTACTGCCCACATCACACCACATAAATATCTGCTGCAAAGCGGCAATACGGCCAAATGCATCGACGTAGCCATCCTTGCAGAAGGATATACTCCCGAAGAGATGCCGGTATTCTACGAAGACGCAGCCATTGCCTGCGAAAGTCTGTTTGCCCACGAACCCTTCCGGTCCATGAAAAAGCACTTCAACATTGTAGCAGTGGCCAGCCCCTCCGAAGACAGCGGAGTAAGCGTACCACGCCTCGGAGAATGGAAACGGACAGCATTCAGCTCTCATTTCAGCACATTCTATTCAGACCGGTATCTGACAACCTCCCGTGTCAAATCCATACACGATGCGCTGGCGGGAATACCGTATGAACACATCATCATCCTTGCCAATACGGAAGAATACGGAGGCGGTGGAATCTATAATTCCTATACCCTTACTACCGCCCACCATCCCATGTTCCGCCCCGTTGTGGTACATGAGTTCGGGCATAGCTTTGGCGGACTGGCCGATGAATACTTCTACGACAATGACGTGATGACAGATACCTATCCACTAGATGTGGAACCCTGGGAACAGAACATCAGCACAAGAATCGATTTCACTTCCAAATGGAAAGATATGCTTGCTCAAGGAACTCCCGTTCCTACTCCCTCTTCTGAAAGTGGAACATATCCCGTAGGCGTATATGAAGGAGCTGGCTATTCTGCCAAAGGCATCTACCGTCCGGCAGACAATTGCCGCATGCGCACCAATGAATACCCTACTTTCTGCCCGGTCTGCCAACGGGCCATCTGCCGCGTCATTGAATTTTATACTGAATAAAAACAAACTAAACTAAAAGAACTTATGATCAGACTTCAACGTATTACAACAGCTGACACAGACTTGTACAGCTACATGGAGAAATTAATGACTCAATCGTTCCCTTCAGAGGAGTACCGGGAACTGGAGGAATTGCGCAAGTATACAGATACCAAAACGCACTTCTATAACAATATCATCTTCCATAACAACACCCCGGTAGGTCTCATCACTTACTGGGATTTCGGACATTTTTACTATATAGAGCATTTTGCCATTGACCCCGCACAGCGTAACGGCGGATATGGAAAGAGCGTACTAAACCATTTATGCCAACTCTTAAAACATCCCATCGTCTTGGAAGTGGAAATACCCGAAGAAGAAATGGCTAAACGCCGCATTAACTTCTATCAACGGCAAGGATTCTCCTTATGGGAAAAGCCCTACCAACAACCACCCTATAAAACAGGCGACAACTACCTGCCTATGCTCATCATGGCCTATGGAGATATAGAATGTGGAAAGGATTTTGACTCTGTAAAGGAACACATCTACCGCGAAGTATATAATGTGAAATCTTAAAAACCCAATATACTTAAAACAATAAAGGTCGTTTCAACAAATGAAACGACCTTTATTATATCATTAAACTAACTTTTACTGACGCGGTTGCGCAGAATAGTTAATCTTCAAAGCATAAGCCTTACGAAGCGCTTCTTTGATATCTGTTACGATACCCATTTTCGTATCTTGGTCAACTTTCAAAGACACTGTCATCTGCGGCTGATCTTCTTCCTTCATACTGGCACGTTCACCAATAATGTAATCTTGAATTTCAGCAACTTCAGCATAGCTGTCGTTCAACTGGATACGGCTCTCATTACCTAACTTCTTACGAAATTCGGCAGTAGGTTTTCCTACATAGATAAACGTAACCAAAGACTTCTTTTCAAGTTTCTCCAATTCTGTAGCTTGCGGAACCTTAAACTCAACCTTCAATGTTACCTCACGCATCGTTGTTACAATCATGAAGAAGAACAACAAGGTGAAGATAAGGTCAGGCAGAGAAGAAGTGTTCAACGCCGGCATTCCACGTTTACCAGTCTTATTAAATTTTCCCATTACTTCTTTTCTCCGTACTTTTTAGGTTCTGCCTCAGAAATCTTCTGAGAATAAATTTCACGAATTGCATCTTGTTGTTCTTGATCCAACTCCATATAATTCTTCTGCCACTTTTCCTGAGCCAATTCATCACGCAACTCGTTATAAGCTGCTACCAACTCATTCTGTACAGACATATATGCTTTGTATGAAGAAGCACGGTCACAACGCAAAGAAATCACATGGCCTTCCGTCACTTGTACTGTACCGAAGAAAGGAACATTCTTAGAAATCTTTTCCGGTTTTGTATCTTCGTTATACGGATTGGCAATAAATTCTTTTGCTTTTGCACGCAATTGGTCAACAGTAATATAATCATTCCCGCACATTAACTGGTCCTGCATGTTCAAGAAGACTTGCAATACGTTGCGTTCCTTCTTCTTTGCATCGTCCAACTTCTGGTCCTTTTCCGGTGGAGGCGGCAAACGTCTTGCCAAACCACGGTCGGTATCCATAGATGTTGTAATCAAGAAGAAAATCAGCAACAAGAAAGCGATGTCCGCAGTAGAACTTGAGTTAATTTCAGGAACTTCTCTTTTCTTTTTAGCCATTGTAATTATATCTTTAAATTGAGTTACCTCAATTGATTATGATAATTTTTTCTTAATGCTACTAAAAATGATTGCCAAGACTGTACCAGCAAACAAGATATAGATAGAATAAAGGAACATGTCAGTAAGCTTCAACCAGAAAGGTACGTTCTCAGTTCCGCTATAACCCGGAATAACAAGTGGTTCTTCACTACCCATAGTCCAAGAAATAACAACAACTGCAACCAATATAACCAAACCAATCAAAGATTTCAACGCTGCTCCCGGATTGTCTTTCAGTGCAGCTCCAAATTGGAACAAAACACCAACCACGGTAGCAATAATAGCTACAAAGAACAGAATGTACATCAAATAAATCAATGCGTCTGTATGAGCCGGTTGCCACATTTCTGCGTCAACGCTTGCCAACACTGCATCGCCCTGAGCATCTCCACCGAAGAAGAACATGCCCAACACTACCAAGATGATAGCGAACATGACATACAGTGCATAGTATGATACTTTATATGATAACTTAGCCATCTTAATTATTTTTTGTATTTCAAGTCATATTTGATAACCATATCCAACAGAGAGATAGAAGAATCTTCCATTTCGCTGGTCAAAGCTTCAATCTTAGCCAGGATGTAGTTATAGAATACCTGCAGAATCAAGGCAACGATCAAACCGAAGATAGTTGTAATCAAGGCAACCTTCATACCACCTGCTACAACCGTCGGAGAGATATCACCTACCTGCTGGATCTTATCAAATGCCTGCACCATACCGATTACAGTACCCAAGAATCCCAAAGACGGAGCCATAGCGATGAACAGTGTAATCCAAGAGCAACCTTTTTCCAGGTAACCAGCTTGTACACCACCGTAAGAAACTACTGACTTTTCTACTACGTCGATACCTTGGTCAATTCTCATCAGACCTTGATAGTAGATAGAAGCGATAGGACCTCTAGTGTTACGTGCGATGTCTTTAGCAGCTTCAACGTCACCTTTTTCCAAAGCAGCTTCAATAGCAGCCAAGAACTTCTTTGTGTTGATTTCAGCCAAGCTCAAATAAATGATACGTTCAATACAGAATGCAAGACCGATAACCAATGCGATAGCTACCAAACTCATGAAAGATGCAGTACCTTCAATAAACTTAGTTTTGAGTTCTTTGTGGATACCACCTTCTGTAGCTTCCATAGCGGCAGGAGCAGCAGCGTCAGCAGCAGGTGCTACAGCTGCTTGTTCAGTTTGTTCAGCTGCAGGAGCATCTTGAGCCTGAGCAAGTTGAGTTGAGCCAAATGTTAAGACTCCCATCACAGCAACAATTGCAAATAACTTTTTCATTGTGTGTCTAATTTTTAAGATTAATTAATTAATTTATTTATTATAATTTGTTGTTTTATCTCCATTTTATCACACTGCGGAGAGACGGGGATTCGAACCCCGGATACCCTTTAGGGGTATACACGCTTTCCAGGCGTGCCTCTTCAACCACTCGAGCATCTCTCCAATAGACGCCTTTTCTGAAATCGGGTGCAAATTACAAAAAAAATGCGAACCACCAGCGTTTTCAGCTACAAATGTATTCTTTTTTTTGTTGTTCTGCCTCATTCTCCCCGTTTTATATTAAATAAAATCTCAAAATTAATAAACTTTAAAATCTTAAAGAGCTTATTTGAGCATTCCGAACACTTTTAAAGCGTTATCAGAAGTAACCTGGGCCACCTTTTCAGGAGAGTTCCCATAGATTCCGGCCACCTTTACCAAAGTATCCTTAACATATGCGCTTTCGTTCCTCTTGCCTCGATTGGGAACCGGAGTCAGATAAGGGGAATCGGTTTCCAGCACGATGCGTTCCAAAGGAATATTCTTCAAGACTTCGGGCAAAGTTGATTTCTTGAAAGTCACCACACCATTTATTCCTATCATGAAATCCGCAAATTCCATAATCCTGCAGGCCTCTTCCGAGGTTCCCGTAAAACTATGGAAAATTCCTTTCAAAGGAGTCTGCTGATAGGGTTTCAACACATTATATATATGGTCAAACGCTTCCCTACAATGCAGCACTACCGGCAAACCGTATTCCAAAGCCCACTCAATCTGCTTGTCCAACACCCTTTGCTGCTCTCTAAGAAAAGTCTTATCCCAATACAAGTCCATACCAATCTCGCCAACCGCAACAAATTCATTCGGTGAAGCCAGCTCCCGGGCCACTATTTCCAACTCCTTTTCATAATCCGCACCCACAGAGGTAGGGTGCAATCCAATCATCGGATAGCAATACCCTTTATATTCACGGCACACCCGAAGCATAGGTCCTATGGTGGTACTATCGATATTGGGCATAAAAATATGCGTGACTCCTGCCTCACGGGCACGAGCCATCACTTGAGGCAAATCCTCTGCAAACTCTTCTAAAAAAAGATGGGAATGTGAATCAATCAATCTCATTCTTCAACTTACTCTTTGCGTTTCTCACCGGTACGGTAATAATAGATTATTCCATAATCACGGCATAAATCCAAACGTTTCTCATTGGGAGTGACCTCCTCGAATTTCTTTTCAACCTGGTTCCATATATCCAAAATCAAACCATCCGCCTCTGCACGCATCGAAGCCAAGGTGTCCAAACTGCGGGCTGTCAAAGATTGAAGATTCTTTTGCTTCTCATAACTATCCATGAAAATATCATAATGCACCCTCACTTTTGCAATCGTAGGGTTATAAATGGGAATTCCTCCCTGGGATATACGTTTGTTTTCCCCATCCACGATTTTACGCCCCCACTCTGCCAAGGCAGGCTCTGTCGATAAATCAGGCACATTATTGTTGCTTGTGTCCAAACCGTAATATTCCTTATGAGCAATACGCACTTCAGAACGGATGACAGCTAAATTCAACACCTGGATAAAATGAGAAATATACAGACGGGCAGTCTTTACATTAGCCTGATGCTTACGTCCCGCCCGAGCCTGCCGCTCAAAACAGTCGGCATAATAAGCTTGCGCAGCTTCAAACTTTGTAAGAAAATTCCGCGCATCAGTCAACGCCTTCAAAGATACGGCCAAATCATACACATTACATATATCACCCTTGACGACCACTGCTTTCAGCGCCCGTATTCTCGCTTGATCTGTATTAGGCAATCTTCTATAAGGCATTTTCTCCCGGATTTAAAGTTATACTTCCCGATGCATCAGGTTAGCCATCAGGTTCTTCAATTCCTCTTTCTTTTCATCTGCCACCTTCACCGCCAACAGACTTTCCATTGCGCGTTCACAATACTCTTCCATCTTTTTCTCACACAGTTCCTTGACGCCAATCCGGTTATACAGTTCCGTCACCGCAGCAACTTTCTCCTCCGGGTTGAATGCAACAGCATCCACCCAAGCATTCAAGCGGGTCAACTGCTCCTCATCCGCATGTTCAAAAGCCTTTATCAGCATGTAGGTCTTTTTATTGCACAGAATATCACCTCCAATATTCTTTCCAAAGACGGCAGCATCGCCATAAACATCCAGGAAATCATCTTTCAACTGAAAAGCGACACCCAAGTTCATGCCAAAATCATACAACTGCTCCGCATCTTCAGAAGAAGCCCCTCCCAAAAGAGCGCCAATCTTCAAGCTTGCAGCCAACAATACCGAAGTTTTCAGACGAATCATTTCCAGATACTCCTCTGCCTTCACATCCTTCCGATGTTCAAACTCCATATCCAGCTGCTGTCCTTCACAGATTTCCAGTGCAGTCAGGCTAAATATATCCATCACCTCTTTCAGGTGTTCAACCGGGCATTGAGCCATAAACTGATAAGCTAATACAAGCATTGCATCCCCCGAAAGGATGGCAGCATTGTCATCCCAAACTTTATGTACCGTCTCCTTACCACGGCGACGGTCTGCACGGTCCATCAAGTCGTCATGCAAAAGAGTATAATTATGATACACTTCAATCCCCGTTGCAGGGTTAAAAATACGGGTAATATCCTCCTGATACAGATTGTAGGCCATCAACATCAATACCGGACGGATTCTTTTTCCGCCCATGGACAACACATAGGTAACGGGAGCATATAAACCTTGAGGAGTACGGGTAAACTGCAATTCTGCAATATGAGAATTTATTCTTTCTAAAAGCTCGGAAGCTGTAAACATGGCATTTTCAGAATTTAGGGAATAGCGGATAATGAAAAGAGGCTGCATTCCGGCAGCCTCTCCCACTTATAGATATTTTATTACTGCAATCTAAACATTACAGGCACGGTATACTTAACACGAACGGGTTTACCACGCTGCATACCGGGTTTCCACTTCGGCATGCCCATAATCACGCGGACAGCTTCTTTGTCCAAATACGGGTCAACGCCTCTCAGAACTTTAGCATCTACGATACTACCGTCCTTATTAACCACGAACTGTACAGTTACACGGCCTTGAGTTCCGTTTTCCTGTGCAATAGTAGGATATTTAATATTCTTGCTCAAATACTGCATCAAACCAGCCATACCACCATTCGGGAACTCAGGCATCTGTTCTACCACCTCGAAAATAGTCTGTTCTTCCGGTTCTTCCTCTTCCACTGCTACGGGAACATATTTGATTTCCACTGCCTGGTTCAATTCTTCAGAAGATACAATGGCCGTTTCTTCCACGTCAGCATCGTCTTCAACGATAGTCAACGTCTCTGCAATTGAAGGGGCTTCGGGAGGCGGAGGAGTAACCTGCTCCGGCTGTTCTGTAATAGGGATGATTTCCTCTTCAAAAAATACGTCGGTAATAGCCTGGCTCGTGTCAATCTTGATGTCACGCTTTGTCCACTCGAACGCAACAAACATGAAAGCGAGCACGATTACATAACCGACAAGCAGCCAAGTCGACTTCTTACTCTCCAGGTCTGCCTTAGGTGATTTCTTAATTTCCATAATTTATAATATAATTTTAGTGTTTCTCATTTGGGGCAAATATAGCACTTTTCCCAAGAATGTTCACGCTCTGCTGTTTTTTTTTACACAATAGGCGCTCCATTTTCATTTTTTTAATCCTTCAAAAACCTCCATGTGCTTTTGTGCCACAAATGTAACGAGATATTTTAAAAATACCGTATCTTTGGCAAGAATTTTAAATGAAATATTGAAATTTTCTGTTTTGCAGGTGTTATACCTATATAACTATAGCATAAAAGTCATGAAAAAGATAACAATAGCAATCGACGGTTTTTCCTCTTGCGGGAAAAGCACTATGGCCAAAGACCTCGCCCGCGAAATCGGTTACATATATATAGATAGTGGTGCCATGTATCGGGCAGTAACATTATATAGTATAGAGAATGGTATTTTCCAGGGTGACCGCATAGATGCCGAAAAACTGAAAAGTCTAATAAAGGATATACATATTTCTTTCCGCCTGAACCCCGAAACCGGACGCCCAGATACCTACCTGAACGGAGTAAATGTAGAAAACAAAATCCGTACCATGGAAGTATCTTCACGTGTCAGCCCCATTGCAACATTGGATTTCGTACGCGAAGCTATGGTAGCACAGCAACAAGAGATGGGCAAGGCCAAGGGTATCGTTATGGATGGGCGCGACATCGGCACTACCGTTTTTCCGGATGCCGAGCTGAAAATTTTTGTAACCGCCACCCCCGAGATACGGGCACAACGCCGCTATGACGAACTAAAGGCCAAAGGGGAAGAAGCCAGCTTTGACGAAATTCTGGAAAATGTGAAACAACGGGACTATATTGACCAAAACCGGGATGTAAGTCCGCTGCGCAAAGCTTCTGACGCTTTATTGTTGGACAACAGCCACCTGAGCATTTCCCAACAAAAGGAATGGCTGGCGGAACAATTCGAACGGGTTATAAAGGAGAAGAACTGAACCGGATATGGCAAAAGTAGAAATAGACGAAGGCTCCGGCTTCTGTTTCGGAGTTGTCACCGCAATAAACAAGGCAGAAGAGGAACTGGCGAAAGGAGGAACCCTCTATTGTCTGGGAGACATCGTGCACAACAGCCGTGAAGTGGAACGCCTGAAGGCAATGGGGCTGATTACCATCAACCATGAGGAATTCAACCACCTCCACAACGCCAAAGTGCTGCTGCGTGCTCATGGAGAGCCCCCTGAAACTTATGACATTGCCCGCCGCAACAATATAGAAATCATTGACGCAACCTGCCCGGTCGTACTCCGCCTGCAAAAGAAGATTAAGCAAGAGTACGTCCAGGAAGACAACCGCGACAAGCAAATTGTCATCTATGGCAAAAATGGACACGCCGAAGTACTGGGTCTGGTAGGACAAACCACCGGAAAGGCCATCGTCATCGAAAAGCAGGAAGAGGCAAGGAAACTGGATTTCAGCAAAGACATCCGTCTCTACTCCCAGACCACAAAGTCTCTGGACGGATTTCAAAACATTGTGAAATACATAGAGGGACATATCTCACCGAAAGTCACTTTCGAGTCCTATGACACTATCTGCCGACAAGTGGCAAACCGGATACCTAATATCCGGAAATTTGCAGCTTCCCATGATTTAATATTCTTTGTCAGCGGCAAAAAAAGCTCTAACGGCAAGATGCTGTTCAGTGAGTGTAAAAAAGTCAATGCCAATTCACATTTGATAGACAGTGCCGAAGAAATAGATAGTTCTCTGTTAGCCGGTGCCAATTCCATCGGTGTCTGCGGAGCCACTTCCACCCCCAAATGGCTGATGGAAGAAATTTCAGAAGCCATAAAGTCAAAACTTAAATAACAGTTTGTCATCCTTTTGGAACAGCAAATTAACGTAATTTATTAGTCACCGCCTCAGCTTTTTACTATCTTTGCGGCATGAAAAAATAGTCCAAATCTATTTTTCATCATGATTATTAATACTAAACAAAAAGATTGTTATGGGAACAGTTAAGTGCATTGGTATCTTGACATCAGGAGGTGATGCTCCGGGAATGAACGCAGCCATACGTGCCGTGACACGTTCGGCTATTTACAACGGACTTTCAGTTAAAGGTATATATAGAGGTTACAAAGGTCTGGTAACCGGCGAAATCAAAGAATTCAAAAGCCAAAATGTCAGCAACATCATCCAGCTGGGTGGTACAATCCTGAAGACAGCCCGCTGCAAAGAGTTCACGACTCCCGAGGGCCGCCAGATTGCTTACGACAACATGAAGAAAGAAGGCATTGACGCCTTAGTGATTATCGGAGGCGACGGTTCGCTGACCGGTGCTCGTATCTTTGCACAAGAGTTTGACGTGCCTTGTATCGGGCTGCCGGGAACTATCGACAATGACCTTTATGGAACAGATACCACTATCGGCTACGACACCGCGCTGAACACGATCCTGGATGCTGTGGACAAAATCCGTGATACAGCCACTTCCCATGAGCGCTTGTTTTTCGTAGAAGTCATGGGACGCGATGCCGGTTTCCTCGCTCTGAACGGCGCCATCGCCTCCGGAGCAGAAGCAGCCATTATCCCGGAATTCAGTACGGAAGTGGACCAACTGGAAGAATTCATCAAGAACGGTTTCCGGAAATCCAAGAACAGCAGTATCGTACTGGTAGCCGAGAGTGAACTGACCGGCGGTGCAATGCACTATGCAGAGCGTGTAAAGAACGAATACCCCCAATATGACGTACGCGTAACCATCCTCGGTCACTTGCAACGCGGTGGTAGCCCTACGGCACACGACCGTATCCTTGCCAGCCGTCTGGGCGCAGCCGCCATCGACGCCATCATGGAAGGACAGCGCAATGTCATGATAGGCATTGACCACGATGAAGTGGTATACGTTCCCTTCACGAAGGCCATCAAGAATGACAAACCCATCAAGAAAGACCTTGTAAATGTATTGAGAGAACTGTCTATCTAATGACAGACTGTTCAGATACCCCATAAACAGAGAAGGCGACATATGCGCCTTCTCTGTTTTTTACAACCATTTTTTCACTATACTTTCCGTCCTCTCCCACAGTTCTTCCATCTGTACATGCCGGGTGTACTTCTCCGAAAGAGACTTGGGACGGCAACTGGCATTCAATGTACCCGTACGTTTACCGGCATCCTCATCCAGCAATAAGCCGACAGCCGTTGCAGCTCCCTTACGGGGAGTACGGATGAAAGGCCTGAAAAGTATATCTGTCAGCGGGTCAAACCACATATGCATGGTGATGATATTGGTAGACACAATCCCCGGGTCGGCCGCATTCACAACAATACCTTTGTGTTTGACGCGACTGGCCAAGTCGATGGTGAACAGAGTCAATGCCAGCTTCGTGTTGCTATATATAGGAATGCGCCAAAAGCCACCCTTCCTTCCCCGGAGGAAAAAATCCGGAAAGTCAAGATGACCGATGGCATACGTACAAGATACCATATTCACAATACGGCTCCCCTCTCCCATCAATGGCAGCAGCTTGCGGGTCAGCAGGTAAGGCCCTACATAATTGACACTCACCGTCCGTTCCAGTCCGTCTTCGGTAATGCGGCGTTCCGTTTCCATGGTTCCGGCATTGTTCATCAGCAACGCCAACGGCTCTCCCCGCTTCAACAGATGCTCTGCAAATGCGGCCACTGAAGCCAGAGATGCCAAATCAATGGGAGCAGTCTCAATACGCGGATTACCGGTTTCACGCATCAGCAGTTGCCGCTTGGGTTCGGCAGCTTGGGGGTCACGGCATGCCATGATGACCTGATAGCCGGCAGTTGCCACTGCGCGGGTAATTTCCATGCCCATGCCACCGTCTGCCCCGGTTATAACAGCTAAATTCACTTTAATAATTAAAAATTGAAAATTAAAAACTAAAAATCAGCCTTTCGCTTCGATTTTCTCTATCTCCCTTTTCAGACAAGGTGGAAGCTCCTCCTTCAAATGCTGATGGCATGCCATCTCGATGGAATACATCCGGGCAATGCAATAATTACTATGCCGGCAGTTGCAACGTGCATTCTCTTCGGCACGCATGCGGTTGACAAACCCCGGCTCATTGAGCAGAGCGCGCGCCATTTGCACAGCTTCGAAGCCGTCATCCAGCACCTCATCTATCTTGTCCCTGGAAACCAGGCCACCCACATAAACCAACGGTATCTTCAAGGCGGCACGGAATTTCAAGGCATCTTCCAGGAAATAAGCTTCCTTAAACGGTACGCTCGGTATCATCCATTTGCCTACCATGCGTACACCGTATTTCAACCACCAGCAGGTCATGTAATGCGTCATGCTGCGGATAGGCATTTCGCCCCGCATGACATACATCGGCGCCTTACTGACAAACCCACCGCTCAAGACCAGCGCATGTGCTCCCGACTGCTCCAGCCTCCGGGCCACCTGCATCGTCTCGTCCAGCTCCATCCCTCCACGGAAACCGTCGCGCATGTTCATCTTCACCAGCACAGCCATATCACTGCCGGCAGCCTTCATCACTTCTTCCATCACCATATCCATAAAACGCATACGGTTCTGCAACGAGCCTCCGAACTCGTCTTTCCGATGGTTGGTGGACGGGGACAAGAACTGGCTGATGAGATAGCCATGCCCTGCATGAATCTCTACAGAATCAAATCCGGCCTCCCGTGCCAGATTCACCGAACGCCCATAAGCACGCGCCATCTCCGGCAGCTCATCGGCACGCAGTCCGCGCACAAAGGTAGGAGAGTAAAGATTGAAACCAGAAGATGCGCCGACGGGCATACAACCGCAAATACTCTTATGGGACATATTGCCACAGTGTCCCAACTGGATGCCTGCCGCAGCCCCCTCCGCATGTATGGCATCAGTCAGCCTACGGAGTCCGGGGATAATCTCAGGACGCATCCACAACTGGCGGTCAAAAGACAAGCCGCTCTGAGTAACTGCCGCATAAGCAACAGTAGTCATACCTATACCTCCCGCCGCTACCGACCGATGATAGTCGAGCAACATGTCCGACGGAGCGTTTCCGGGACACATGCTCTCGAAAGCAGCCGAACGAATGGTACGGTTACGCAAGGTCAACGGTCCGAAAGTGACAGGGGTGAATAACTTGGATTCCATCGTTATGAGTTATGAGTTATAAGTTATAAGTTATGAATTATTCATTTTCCATTTTCAACTCTCCATTTTCCATTAATAAAGAAATGGAATGATGCGTTTGCGCTTTCCTACCGCCTCATCACCAAACTCCTCCCGATAACGGCGGTGAATGGCATCGGCACGGGGAACAAGGTTGGCAAACGTCCACCAGACGAACACCCAGGCAGCGGGAGAGGCTGTGAGTATGGCAAACCCCGTCCATTCCACCAGCTCACCGAAGTAATTGGCAGAAGTGACGTATCGGTAAAGCCCTTTTCCGGGAAGATAATGCTTCGTATCACCCGGCCTGCGCAGATGACGTATCACATAGTCAGAATGCAAATTGACGAACATACCCGCAAAAAACAGAATGATTCCCAACAAGGCATGAGGTTTCAGCAAATAGGCCCAGCCATCGGCATACAAGCCTTCGGGAGCGAAATAGAACAAACCGCCCGCCTGCATCATCCCGTTCAAAAGGTTGAAGACGATACCCATCGCCATAATAGCTACCGGCATCCGGCTTTTACCTTTCAGCAGGAACGGAAAAATAAAGGCCCGCTGAAGATAGTGCAACTGAAACAGCAGGAAGAAGAAATATACCGGCACGGCAAATCCCGCTCCACTCTTCCCCCACAACCCAAACATGACGATGAATACCGGCGCTTCCATAAGCACCCACGCCAGTTTATTATTGATGGAGATTCCCCACGAGGCAGTACGGAACATGCCATAACCCGCTTTGACAAAATAGAGCGCAATAAAGACAACCAATGCCACAGCACTCATTACCCACAGAAATATCTGAAAAGTTTCCTGATTCATAGTTCTTTATTTATGCGAAGCAAAGATAAAGAAAACTCACAACAAACAAATCGTTTTCCCCGGATAATTGTTTTTTCATACAAAAACCAGTGTTTTTTACTGAGAAGATTAAGCAGTAGAGATACGAAAATCTAATCGTTCCATCATGGAGTAAATTTCATTCCACCATGGAGAAAAAATCGTTCCACCATGGTGGAACGATTTTTTCTCCGTGATGGAACGATTTAAAAGATACAAGTCTAATCCTTACCGTTTCTTAATGGGCACATAAGTCACCTCATCCAAAACATTCTTATAGGCAGGACGGATAATACGCTTACCTTCAAAGTTCAATTCTTCATTGCGATGTGCACACCAACCGACAATACGTGCCATAGCAAACAAAGGCGTGAAGATTTCCTGCGGCAGTCCAATCATCTCGTAGACAAAGCCCGAATAGAAATCCACATTACTCGAAACCGTCTTGCCATTATTCTTCACACGGCCAAACACATCAATGGCGCGCTCCTCGAGCAGTTCAAGGAAAGCGAACTCGCGTTCTTTCCCTTTTTCGCGGGCAAGGTCGCGGGCAAGCTCTTTCAGCAGAATGGCGCGCGGGTCGGAAATGGTATAGACGGCATGTCCGATACCATATATCAAGCCGGTCTTGTTATAGGCTTCCTTGTTGAGCATGCGGGTGAAGTAAGTATCAATCTCATCCACATTCGTCCAGTCCTGAATGTTTTCCTGCAGATGGTGGAACATATCGGCAACCTGGATATTGGCACCTCCATGAAGCGGCCCTTTCAAGGAACCGATACCTGCCGCTATCGAAGAGTAAGTATCCGTCCCGGTAGAAGAAGTGACACGTACGGTAAAAGTGGAGTTGTTACCACCACCGTGCTCGGCCTGAAGAACCAGCAGCAGGTCGAGCGTGCGGGCATCCAGCTCCGTGTAGTCCTTCTTCAGCATATAGAGGAAATTCTCGGCAATGGAAAGGTTTTCCTGCGGATGGCGGATATGCAGTGAACGGCCATGGGTGGCATGGCGAAGCATGTTATAGGCATACGCAATGATGGTTGGGAATTTCGAAATAAGCTCAATGCTCTGCCGCATCAGATTATCGCGGGAAGTGTCATCGGCATCCGGGTCAAAACGATACATCTCGAGCACGCTGCGCGCCAGGATGTTCATAATGTTGTTTCCTTCAAGTTCAATGATATTCATCTTGGTCTTCTGCTCCAGCGGCATGTTATCGTTGATGAGTTCACGGAAAGAAGAGAGTTCTTCCTTGTCGGGCAGGCGGCCGGAAAGCAGCAAGTAGGCAATTTCCTCAAAACCGAAACGCTTCTCTTTGATGATGGCGTGTGCCAAGTCATCCACATCATAACCGCGGTAGAACAATTTGCCGGGAATAGGCTTCAGCCCTCCACCGGGGATGCGTTCATAGCCAACCACATTGCCTATTTTGGTCAACCCCACCAAGACTCCCGTGCCGTCCTCATTACGCAAACCGCGCTTCACATCAAACTTCCTGAACAGTTCATTCTCAATCCGGGTAGCTTCCTTCAAATCTTCGGAAAGCTTGTAAATCAGATACTCCTTCTTCATAATCGTTTCGTTTTATTCGTTATTCCCATTTTCTATTCTCCTTACAATCTCCCGGGTGAAAGCCGAAGTGGACAGCGAGACGCCACCCGGCATAAAACGGGCCAAGTCGGCAGTAGCACGGGCTTCTGTGAAACTTTGCTCCAAGGCGTTCTCTATAAGAGAGGCTGCTTCCTTCCAACCCAGATATTCAAGCATCATCACAGCGGAAAGGATGATGGAACAGGGATTCACAATGTCTTTCCCGGCAATGTTCGGAGCCGTCCCGTGAGTAGCCTCAAAAATGGCATGCCCTGTTTTATAGTTGATATTCGCACCCGGTGCAATGCCGATGCCGCCTACCATGGCAGCCAGTTGGTCGGACACATAATCGCCGTTCAGATTCAACGTGGCAATCACGGAATATTCTTCGGGGATAAGCAACGTGTTCTGCAAGAATGCATCGGCAATGCAGTCCTTGATGACCAGACGCCCTTCTGCAAGTTCTTTACCAAACTCACGTTCTGCCAGTTCGTACCCCCACTTCTTGAAGCCGCCTTCCGTAAATTTCATGATGTTTCCTTTGTGTACCAACGTCACGGAAGGCAGATGATGCTCAAGGGCGTATTGGCAGGCGGCACGCACCAAGCGCTCTGTTCCTTCTCTTGAAACGGGCTTCACGCCAAACGAGGAGGTTTCGGGAAAACGGACTTTTGTCACCCCCATGTCATCACGGAGAAAACGATAGAACTTTTCAGCCTCCGGAGTTCCGGCTTCCCATTCGATGCCTGCATAAATATCCTCGGTATTCTCACGGAATACGCACATATCCACCTTCTGTGGCTCTTTGAGTGGAGAAACAATGCCCTTATACCAACGTACCGGACGTTGGCAGACATACAAATCGAGCGTCTGACGCAAGGCTACGTTCAAGGAACGGATACCTCCACCGACGGGAGTTGTCAAAGGACCTTTGATGCCCACCTTATAGGTGCGGAAGGCTTCCATGGTTTCGTCCGGCAACCAGGAGCCGGTTTCGTGGAAAGCACGTTCTCCTGCCAGCACTTCTTTCCATTCAATGCCACGCCGGTCACCATAGGATTTCTTGACAGCGGCATTCACGACAGCCTGCATGGATGGGGTCACTTCTGCTCCCACTCCATCGCCGGTAATAAAAGGTACAGTAATTTTTTCCATATTCTATCTTGCATTAAGTGCAGAACCGGCCCGGAACCAGGCTATCTGCTGTTCGTTATACGTATGTTGTACTTCAAAACTTTCTTTACTCCCGTCCTCGTGATGAAGAACCACCTTCAACGTACGTCCCGAAGCAAAATCTTTCAACCCCATGACAGAAATCAGGTCGCGTTCCCGAATCTTGTCATAATCGGCCTTATCCGTAAAGGTCAGCGCCAACATGCCTTGTTTCTTTAAATTCGTCTCATGGATACGGGCAAAGCTTTTCGCCAAAATGGCGCGTACATTCAGGAAGCGTGGTTCCATGGCAGCATGCTCACGGCTGGAACCTTCACCATAATTCTCTTCGGCAACGACAATGGAAGGGATGCCTTCTGATTTATACAGCTTCGCAGTGCCTGACACTGTTCCATAGGTATTGGTGGAGCGGTTCCAAACCTTGTTCGTCTCTCCATTGAAAGCATTGACAGCCCCCATCAGCATATTGTCCGAAATATTCTCCAAATGTCCCCGGAAACGGAGCCATGGCCCCGCCATAGAGATGTGGTCGGTGGTACATTTCCCTTGCACTTTAATCAATAAAGGCATATTCAGCAAGTCCATGCCATCCCAGGCAGGGAAGGGAGTCAGCAGTTGCAAGCGCTGTGAATGAGGATTGACCGTAATTTCCGTCTGTCCCTTGTTTGGAGCAATATATCCTTTTTGTCCTCCGATGAATCCGTGTGCCGGCAATTCCTCACCGACTGGTTCGGACAGTTTCACAACCTCTCCTTTGGCATTGACCAGCGTATCCCGCAAGGGGTCGAAACAGAGGTCGCCTGCAATGGTCAGCGCCATGGTAATTTCGGGAGAAGCCACATAAGCAAAAGTATTGGGATTGCCGTCGGCACGTTTGGCAAAATTACGGTTAAAAGAGGTGACGATGGAATTTTTGCGTTCGGGGTCATCAGTATGGCGCTTCCACTGGCCAATACAAGGTCCGCAGGCATTCGCCATTATCGTTGCGCCAATATCTTCGAAAGCGGCAATCATGCCGTCGCGTTCAGCAGTAGCACGTATCTGCTCCGAGCCGGGATTGACAATCAGCGGGGAAGCAACCTTCAAATTCTTTTCCTTTACCTGCCGGGCAAGGGAGGCCGCACGGCTCAAATCCTGATAGGACGAATTGGTGCACGACCCTATCAGACCGACTTCCATCCGGCGGGGATAGTTATTGGTTATCACTACCTCGGCAAATTTCGATATCGGTGTTGCTGCATCCGGCGTAAAGGGCCCATTGATATACGGTTCCAACAGCGAGAGGTCTATTTCAATGATGCGGTCGTAATATTTTTCCGGATTTGCCAGCACTTCGTCGTCGGCGCGAAGGTCGGCAGCTACGGAAACAGCCATTTTTGCCACTTCTTCACGTCCGGTAGCTTTCAAGTAGGTACCCATGCGCTCATCGTAAGGGAAAAGGGAGGTAGTCGCCCCCACCTCTGCCCCCATATTGCAGATGGTAGCCTTTCCAGTGGCAGACAACGAAGCGGTTCCCGGTCCAAAATATTCAATGATGGCATTGGTTCCCCCTTTTACAGTAAGAATACCCGCCAACTTCAGAATAACGTCTTTGGGAGCTACCCAGCCACTCAATTTACCCTTCAAGTGTACGCCTATCAGACGCGGCATTTTCAGTTCCCATTCCATGCCGGTCATCACATCCACCGCATCGGCACCACCCACACCAATGGCCACCATGCCCAAACCTCCGGCATTGGGCGTATGAGAGTCCGTGCCTACCATCATCCCACCCGGAAATGCGTAGTTCTCCAATACCACCTGGTGAATAATGCCTGCTCCCGGCTGCCAAAAACCTATGCCATAGCGGGAGGAAACATCACGGAGAAAATTATAGACCTCCTCGTTGGTCTTCGTAGCAGTCACGATATCTTCTTTTGCACCTTTATATGCTTGAATCAAATGGTCACAGTGCACAGTGGAAGGCACGGCAACCTGCTCACGGCCTGCATTCATAAATTGCAATAAGGCCATTTGAGCCGTTGCATCCTGCATGGCCACACGGTCGGGACGGAAATTCACATAGTCTTCTCCCCGTCTGTAGTTCTTCACTTTATCCCCATCATACAAATGAGCATACAAAATTTTCTCTGCTAAAGTCATCGGACGCCGCAGTACGTTCCGTACGCGTTCTATCTTCTCCGAATAAGCGGCATAAAACGTTTTGAGCATCGTTAAATCATATACCATAACCACTATTTTTTAGTTTTTCATTATTGTAAAGATTACAAATTAATATCATAAACAAATAAAAAGGCTGAATAGTTTAACAAAATAAAGCATTTTTTCCGTCGGAAGCGAAGAATGATTACCTTTGCAACCATGAAGGAACAAGATTCAAATAGTCCTATTATTCACCTCCAACAGCAGCAACTTTTGCTGCGCATGGAATACGAATACGAAAAAGAGGAATTCAAACGCCAAACCGAAAACATGGGGGTTGCCCGGAAAGTGAAACGGGGACTTTGCTGGTATCCTGCCACTCCGGGACGAAGTTACTATAATTCACTGAATCAATTAGTAATAGAAATTACACACACAGAAAATACCGATATAGAACATAATTTTGAGTTCGGCCGTCCCGTATGTTTTTTCCGCCAGTCTGCCGATGGAAAAATAACCTATATGAACTTCACCGCTACCGTAAGCTATGCCGACGAGACACGGATGGTAGCGATAATGCCCGGAGCCGGTGCCGTGATGGAAGTGCAGGAAACGGACAACCTCGGCGTGCAACTTTATTTCGACGAAACATCCTATCGGACCATGTTCGAAGCCTTGGAAGATACGTTACGCTCCAAAGGCAACCGCCTGGCCGAATTGCGGGACATATTGCTGGGAACCTCGAAAGCCGGTTTCCGAGAGCTCTATCCCGTACGGTTTCCCTGGCTGAACTCCACGCAGGAAACAGCTGTAAACAAAGTGCTGTGTGCTCGCGACGTGGCCATTGTACATGGTCCTCCAGGAACCGGAAAAACGACCACCTTAGTGGAAGCCATCTACGAAACCCTGCATCGGGAACCGCAGGTACTGGTATGTGCCCAAAGCAATACTGCCGTCGACTGGATTTCGGAAAAACTTGTGGACCGTGGCGTCAATGTCCTGCGTATCGGCAATCCGACCCGTGTCAACGACAAGATGCTTTCCTTTACCTACGAGCGTCGTTTCGAGAACCATCCGCTTTATCCGGAGCTGTGGAGCATCCGGAAAAATCTCCGTGAACTGGGCAGCCGTGCCCGCCGTGGCAGCTATGACGAACGCGAAGGAGTACGCAGCCGTATGAGCCGCCTGCGCGACCGCGCCACCGCATTGGAAATACAAATCAATTCAGAGCTTTTTGATGGGGCACATGTCATAGCCTCCACGCTGGTAAGCAGCAATCACCGGCTGCTGAACGGACGCCGTTTCGGCACCCTTTTCATTGATGAAGCAGCCCAGGCCTTAGAGGCTGCCTGCTGGATAGCTATCCGAAAAGCAGACCGCGTGGTATTGGCGGGTGACCACTGCCAACTTCCGCCCACCATAAAATGCTACGAAGCCGCCCGTGGAGGTCTGGAACGAACATTGATGGAGAAAGTGGTGTCCAACAAACCTGCCGTTGTCTCTTTGCTGAAAGTACAATACCGCATGCACGAGGAAATCATGAAATTTCCTTCCCAATGGTTTTATAATGGCGAGTTGGAAGCCGCTTCCGAAGTGCGTTACCGGGGCATCCTGGACTGGGATACCCCCATCCACTGGATTGACACCTCCGAAATGGATTTCAAAGAAGAATTTGTGGGAGAGACTTTCGGGCGCATTAATAAGGCGGAAGCGGACCTGCTCCTATCAGAACTGAAAATCTACATCAACCGTATCAGTGGCAACCGCATTCTGGAAGAAAAAATAGACTTCGGCATCATCTCCCCTTACAAGGCACAAGTGCAATATCTCCGCAACAAGATAAAGGCAGACGCTTCACTCAAGCCTTATCGCAGCTTGTTCACTGTAAATACGGTGGATGGCTTCCAAGGGCAAGAGCGCGATGTTATCTTCATCAGCCTTGTCCGCGCCAACGAAGAAGGGCAGATAGGATTCCTGAATGATTTAAGGAGAATGAATGTAGCCATCACCCGGGCACGTATGAAGCTGGTAATATTGGGAGAGGCAGAGACGCTGAAACATCACGGTTTTTACCGGAAGCTATTGGAGTTTATTCAAAATATAGGGAATCAATAATAAAGAAATACCCCCTCCGGTAACACCGAAGAGGGTATTTCACCTATTTATATAAAGCTGATTAATTGTTTTCCGGACGAAGTTTACGAACCGTAACAGCTGTCTGCCACATTTCGCTTTCACGCAAGGCTTTCAATTCTGCATTCAGCTTCTCACGATAATCGGGTTTGGAGTTACTGTCGATAGAAATCTGAGCTTCGTTACCCGACTTCACACTTGCATACAATTTCTGTACAACCGGCTTGATGGCATCATGGAACGGGGTCATCCAATCCAGCGCACCACGCTGTGCCGTAGTAGAACAGTTGGCATACATCCAGTCCATACCATTCTTGGCAAACAATGGCATCAAAGATTGAGTCAACTCTTCCACTGTTTCATTGAATGCTTCAGAAGGAGTATGGCCGTTTTCGCGCAATACCTCATACTGAGCCAACAGTAATCCCTGGATAGCACCCATCAAGGAACCACGTTCACCGGTCAAGTCGGAAGTGGCTTCACGGATGAAAGTTGTCTCGAACAAATATCCCGAACCGATGCCGATACCCAGTGCAATCGTCTTGTCAAAAGCCTTACCCGTAGCATCCTGATAGACGGCATATGATGAGTTCAAGCCACGACCCTCGAGGAACATGGTACGAAGTGAAGTACCGGAACCTTTGGGAGCAACCATAATAACATCAATATCTTTAGGAGGAACCACGCCGGTACGGTCGTTCCAGGTAATAGCAAAACCATGAGAGAAGTAAAGAGCCTTTCCGGGAGTCAAATAAGGTTTGATAGTCGGCCATACAGACATTACAGCTGCGTCAGACAACAGACACATGACGATAGTACCTTTCTGACAAGCCTCTTCGATGCCGAACAAAGTCTCACCCGGTACCCATCCGTCAGCCACAGCCTTTTCGTATGTCTTACCCGGACGTTGTCCTACAATCACATTGAAACCGTTATCACGCAAGTTGCAAGCCTGGCCCGGGCCTTGTACGCCATAACCGATTACTGCAATTGTTTCATCTTTCAAAATCTCACGTGCTTTTTCCAAAGGAAATTCTTCGCGGGTCATTACATTCTCAATAACACCGCCAAAATTCAATTGTGCCATTTTTTGTTTTAATTTTTATTTGTGGCTTACGCCAACGTTGATAAATTTATTTATTTCTCTGTAAATATCACTTTAGAGCGACAGACCACTTCGCTGCCATTCTTTTTCACCTCCACATCGTAAACGCCCTCACCGGCATCATCCATGAACAAAGTCAACTCATCCCCATAATAGCTTTCGGCTACATATGCCATTTCAAAACGACGGATGCGCTTCTCCTTATACATCTCTATCGGGAACAAATCAAGGATATGCTCGATGTAACGGATGCTGTTCACATGCCCGTTAATGTCAATATCACTGTATTTGGCTACCAAAGCAGCAACCGGTTCCTTTGAGGCCACCTTTATCCGCGAAGGTTTTTCTATCGGGCAAGGCTCATCGCAAACATAATCTACAATGCTGCCACTATGAAGAGCCAGCAAATCTGCCGGCTTACGGGTATTCATGCTAATCATCGCCCAAACGGAACGTGCATACCCAATCTTCTTACCCTCCTTATCGATGATAGCGAAATTACGGTCTGTAAAAAGGCGATAGACATTCTCCACCCAAGTCTGAATGGAGAAATCTTCGTACTGATAAGGCATTTCATCCAGTTCGACAGCCAGACGGGACAATACCCAAGTATAATTGTCCTCGTTTAGAGTCGCGATGCCAAAACCGCGGTCGCTGGCATGGAAACCCGCACAATTCAACAAATGGTTGCCCAATACTCCCATTGTCAGCCGTCCGGTAAAGTCGACATGAAACGGTTCGGCAACAAACTTGTAGGTACCTATCTTATTGTTCTCGCTCATCATGATTCTTGGTGTTTACTTTGACGATATTTTGCTTCACGGTCCGCTAGATATTCATTGACACGCTCAAAGCAGCTGGTCGTAATGGCTACGCGACCCGAACGGACGAACTGAAGTACGCAATCCAACTGGCGCAACTCCTCATAAAGATTGGTTATTTCCTCACTCATGCCATTCTTCTCAACAATGGCAAATACAGCATTCACCTCCACAATACGGGCATTGTACTTACGGATTACTTTGGACACCTCCGGTTTTTCTTCCAGCGTAGGGGTCGTTATTTTATAAAGGGCAATCTCGTGCTGATAGATTTCATCATCCGTGAAATAATGGGCTTGCAGCACATCTATTTTCTTGGTAATCTGCTTGGTCACCTTTTCAATGGTATCCTTGTCCGTCCAAGCGGTAATGGTATATTTATGTACCCCCTTGATGGAGGAGGCCGATACATTCAAACTCTCGATGTTTATCTGCCGGCGGGTAAACACAGCCGTCACCTGATTCAGCAAACCGGCAAAGTTTTCCGAATGAACAATGATTGTATATAGTTTTTTATCCATAGATAGAGTAAATTCTTTAATTTCGCATGACTTCAGCATTCCAACAACATCTGATTGACCGAACCGCCCGGAGGTGTCATCGGCATTACATTTCCTTCTTCCTCCACACAAGCTTCGAGCAGGAACGGTCCGTCAGTCGCTATCATCTCGTCAATCGCTTTTGCCAGCTCCTCGCGGGTCATTACCCTGCGTGCAGGAATATCATATGCCGAAGCAATCTTCATATAATCCGGATTCATCATCGGAGTAAACGAATAACGACGATTGAAGAACATCGCCTGCCATTGACGAACATTGCCCAGGAAGTTATTGTTCAACAGAATCATCTTCACCGGAGCCTTTTGTTCCATGATGGTACCCAGTTCCTGCAGGTTCATCTGCAAGCCGCCGTCTCCCATGAATACGCATACCGTGCGGTCCGGACGTCCAAAAGTGGCACCGATAGCTGCCGGAAGGCCGAAGCCCATAGTACCCAGGCCACCGGAAGTAACAATGCTACGTTCCTTGCTGTATTTGAAATAACGGGCGGACATCATCTGATTCTGGCCGACATCAGTCACCAATATCGCCTCGTTATGGGTAGCCTCACTCACAGCACGCACCACCTCACCCATGCTTAGCGCTTTTCCTGCCGGATGTAATTCCGGACGGATTACCTTTTCCTCTTCCACTTCCTCGTATTGCCGGAAACTGTCAATCCATTCCTGATGGTTGGCGGGTTCCAGCAATTGGGTAACGGCAGCCAGTGTCTCTTTGCAATCTCCCAGGACAGCAACATCGGTCTTTACATTCTTATCTATTTCGGCAGGGTCAATATCAAAGTGGATAATCTTCGCCTGCTTGGCATATGTTTCCAATTTACCCGTCACACGGTCATCAAAGCGCATGCCTACGGCGATAAGGACATCACATTTATTGGTATTGATATTGGGCCCCAGGTTACCGTGCATACCAAGCATTCCTTTGTTCAACGGATGGTTCGTAGGTAATGCGGAAAGTCCCAATAAAGTGCATCCGGCAGGCATTCCGGCTTTCTCAATGAAAGCACGAAGCTCTTGCTGGGCTTCTCCCAGCTCCACGCCTTGTCCTACCAGCACCAAAGGCCGTTCCGCACCATTTATTAATTCAGCAGCCTTCCGTATGGCCTCCGGCTCCATTTCGGGAACGGGAAGATAGCTACGGACATAGTCCACCTTAGTAGGCGCATATTCTGTTTTCTCCACTTGGGCGTTTTTAGCAAAATCCAGCACGACCGGTCCCGGACGTCCGCTCTTTGCCACATAGAAAGCACGTGCCACTGCCCAGGCCACATCTTCTGCACGACGAATCTGGTAACTCCATTTCGTGATAGGCTGAGTAATGCCTACCAAGTCCACTTCCTGAAATGCATCCGTACCCAAGAAGTTCGTCCCTACCTGGCCGGCAATGACAACGATAGGCGTACTGTCAATCATGGCATCTGCAATGCCCGTGATAGTATTGGTAGCACCTGGTCCACTGGTAACCAGACAAACGCCAACCTCGCCCGACACACGTGCAAAGCCTTGCGCCGCATGGGTGGCTCCTTGTTCATGGCGAACCAGGATATGGTTCAATTCCTTCCGGTGGTCGTATAAGGCATCGAATACCGGCATGATGCTCCCTCCCGGATAACCGAAAATAGTCTTTACTCCCTGATGCTCCAGAGAGCGCATCAATGCTTCTGCGCCTGTTATTAGAGCCTCACCCCGACCCTCTCCTTGGGAGAGGGAGGAAAAGTTACTCTTTTTATTATTATCAGCCATACTTTATCTTTTTATTAAAAACTTCGGAAATTTGTATCATTCCCTCCTCCCCTCTCTTTCGGAGAGGGGTCGGGGGTGAGGCCTTTAATCAATCAACCTCACAGCCCCTTTGTCAGCGGAACTCACCATACTGGCATATGCTTTCAATGCTTTGGAGACTTCACGGTTGCGGGTTACCGGAGTCATAGGGCGTGCTGCAAGCTCTTCATCCGTCAACTTCACATTGATAGAACGGTTCGGTATATCAATTTCGATAATATCCCCATCCTTAATCTTACCGATATTACCACCGGCAGCCGCTTCGGGAGAAACATGTCCGATACTCAGTCCGGAAGTACCACCACTAAAACGCCCGTCAGTAATCAATGCACACTCCTTACCCAGATGGCGGGATTTGATATAAGAAGTAGGATAAAGCATCTCCTGCATACCCGGTCCACCTTTCGGTCCTTCGTGAGTAATGACGACGACGTCTCCACTGACTACCTTTCCACCCAAAATACCATCGCAAGCCGCATCTTGTGAGTCGAAAACTTTCGCCGGCCCCGTAAATTTCCAGATACTCTCGTCTACACCGGCAGTCTTAACAACGCAACCGTCCTGAGCTATATTTCCTTTCAAAACCGCCAGACCGCCATCCTTGCTGTATGCATGTTCCAAATCACGGATACAACCGGTCGCACGGTCCGTATCGAGTTCCTTATAAGACGCATTTTGTGAGCCGAGTACCAGATTGAACTTTCCGGCTGCCGCACTGGAGTATTTCTTGATTGCCTCTTTACATACATTAGGGCTGGTAATACTATACCGGTCGATTGCCTCTGCCAACGTCATTCCATCCACACGGCGGACATTCGTATCGACCAATCCGCCCTTGGCAAGCTCATCCATGATGGCAATGATGCCACCGGCACGGTTAACGTCTTGTACATGATACTTTTGGGTATTGGGAGCCACCTTGCATAAGCAGGGGGTCTTGCGGGAGAGCATGTCAATGTCGTCCATCTTAAAATCCGCTCCAGCTTCGTGAGCCACAGCCAACAAATGAAGTACCGTATTAGTGGAACCGCCCATCGCAATATCCAGCGTCATGGCATTCAAAAATGCCTCGCGGGTAGCAATACTGCGCGGGAGTACACTCTCATCCCCTTCTTCATAATATCTAAAGGCATTCTCTACAATCAACCTGGCTGCATCCTCAAATAGTTTCTTGCGATTTTCGTGAGTGGCTACAATCGTGCCGTTACCGGGCAGTGCCAATCCAATCGCTTCATTCAAGCAATTCATGGAATTAGCGGTAAACATGCCTGAGCAGCATCCGCAAGTGGGGCAGGCATGTTGCTCAATCTGTGCCACCTCTTTATCGCCCACACTTTCATCAGCAGATTTAATCATGGCATCAATCAAATCCAAATGCTGTCCGTTCCATTCCCCGGCTTCCATCGGACCGCCTGAAACAAACACAGTCGGTATATTCAGCCTCATAGCCGCCATCAGCATCCCCGGAGTAATCTTGTCACAGTTACTGATGCAAACCATAGCATCTGCCTTATGGGCATTTACCATATACTCCACACTATCGGCAATGATATCCCTTGAAGGCAGGGAATAAAGCATTCCGTCGTGCCCCATAGCGATACCGTCGTCAATGGCAATCGTATTGAACTCCGCAGCAAAACATCCCCGCTTTTCAATCTCTTCCTTTACAAACTGGCCTATTTCGTGCAGGTGTACATGCCCGGGGACGAATTGTGTAAAGGAATTGACTATAGCTATAATGGGCTTACCCATCTGTTCTTTCTTCATACCATTCGCCGTCCACAATGCACGGGCTCCCGCCATGCGACGACCTTGTGTGCTGAACGAGCTGCGTAACTGATGCTTCATTTTCAAATCTCCTTTTAATGAAAAAGCCTCTCCCACTATAGTGAGAAAGGCTTAATAAATTATCTTCTAACATACGAATACATACATAACCTTTCTCACGCTCTTGATGCCACCACCACGACGCGAATAATATGCAGGACTGCCAGGTTAATAGATGTATGTAAATTCATAACTTAATTCTTCTTTTTTGTTTCAAATGTGCTGCAAAGGTAAGGGCTTTTTTATAATCTCCAAACAAATTGAATAAAAAAATAAGATAAATATGAATAATCGTAAGAAAATATCGTCCTAAAATCCTATTTTATCACTTAACAGTTCTAAATAGAACCATTCGGACAGCCAATGTAAATGTATTGCCAATCATTGAAACCATTTAATAATCTGAAAATTACCAAAGGCTCTCTACATCCCGAAACAAATAATTCGTATCTTTGTCTCTTCAAATACTCAAAAAAACAGTATTTACTAATTAAATAAAGATAGAAAATTAATGGAAACAGTAGAAAACAAGTACATCACCGTAGCATATAAGCTGTACTCAATCGAAAACGGAGAAAAAGATTTCGAAGAAGAAGCACCCGTAGAGCATCCTTTTCAGTTTATCTCAGGGCTGGGAATGACACTCGAACCCTTTGAAGCCCAGATAAAAGACTTGCAGATAGGCGATAAATTCGACTTTACCATTCCGGCATCAGAAGCTTATGGTGAATATGACGACGACCATGTTATTGACCTCCCCAAAGAAATCTTTATGATAGAAGGGAAATTCGACAGCGATCGTGTAGTAGAAGGTGCCGTTATCCCCTTGATGACTTCTGAAGGTCAACGCATCAACGGAAGTGTGGTAGAAGTGAAGGAAGATATCGTCGTAATGGATATGAACCATCCGCTCGCAGGTTGTGACTTGAACTTCACTGGAGAAGTAGTGGAAAGCCGCCTGGCTACAAACGAAGAACTTGCCGAAGTCGCCCGTATGATGGGTGGCGGTTGCGGCAGCTGCGGTTGTGGTGACTGTGGCGACGGATGCGGCGACCATGAATGTGGAGGCGGATGCTGCCACTAGAAGAATTAAAAATGAAGAATTAAAAATGAAAGAATCAAACTACGCAATATAAGTATGCTGCATGATAATTCTTTCATTTTTAATTCTTCATTTTTTTAATTATTTACTTGTCATTATCTCCAATACCAATTTATCCGTTTCATTCATTCCTTTAGAACCGATTTTTGTCAGATTACGGATACTCTGATCCACATCCTCATCAATAATACCTTCTACGGAAGTTACACAACGGTTTTCCATGGCCATGATGGCTGAAAGTACTGCGGTTGAAACTCCGGTAGTCACTTTCAATGCACAACTAGGTTTGGCACCATCACAAATCATTCCGGTAAGATTGGCAATCATGTTCTGTACAGCATATGCCACCTGCTCATAAGTACCCCCCATTAGCCAAGTTATACCGCAACTGGAACCAGTGGCAGCAACCACACAACCGCATAAGGCGGATAACCGTCCCAAACTCTGCTTGATATAGATTACTGTCAAATGGCTCAACATCAAGGCACGAATCAATTCTTCTTCTGATTTCCCGTTTTCTTCGGCATAAATCAAAACCGGCAACGTAGCGGATATACCTTGATTACCGCTTCCTGAATTACTCATGACCGGAATCATGGCTCCTGCCATACGGGCATCGCAAGCACCGGAAGTATAAGAAAGAATATGGGAAAAAACACTGTCCCCCATAACCTTATGCTCGTAAGTACCACGAAGGATTTTTCCCAAGCCATGTCCGTAATCACCCTCAAAAGAGCTTTCTGCGGCAGCCTTATTCAGACGGGCCGTTTCGAGGATAAAACGAATTTCGTCCAACGGAGCCGTCAAAGCAAAATCATAGACTTTCCGCAAGCTTAAATCCAGCGCACCTTCCTCCTTTTCTGTGCTTGCAACAGCCTGCTTGTTCAACAGCACTTCCCCATTGCGTGCCATGTATACAAAGGAAGTGTGTCCACCTGCAATGATAGCAGTGGACTTTTCATCCCCGACCTCACAACAAACTTCAACATAAAGCTTCTCTTTAATGCCATCTTTCAGTGCTATATGGATGCGCTTTTCATCTATAAAACGTCTTCCTTCTTCCACGGCATCGGGATTACAATCCTTCAATACCTCCAGTTGATATTCCGATTTACCGATTAAGGCACCAAGCGCTACTGCAATAGGCAGCCCAATCATTCCTGTACCGGGAATTCCTACGCCCATCGCGTTCTTCAAGATATTGGCACTTAAAAGAACCGTTATCTTTTCCGGATGTCTGCCCAATACTTCCGCAGCTTTTGCCACACACAATGCCACAGCTATAGGTTCTGTGCAACCTATAGCAGGAACGACCTCGGATTTAACCAAATCAATAATCTGTTGTCTTTCCGTTTTTGTCATATTTATTCAATTTAGATGCAGACAAAGGTAATGTATTTTATTCTATAATAGAAGGAATAGAAGGAATAAAATAAATGAGGTTGTGTCAAAACGTTGGCACAACCTCTTTTATATTTTAAGTTCTGCTATATTTTCTTTTGGCTATGCTACTTTTTCCTCATGCATTTGGCAGCAAGTTGCTATATTCCAATTATATCGGGTTATAAATAGTCCCATAAACAAATATTTGGCAACTGTAATGAGCCCCTTTCCTTCTTTTATCAGTTTAGCACACATTTTTTTGATATTAAAGGCTATAGCAAAGAAAGCAAAGTCCATTGTAACCTTGTCTTCTCCCACATGCCGGAATCTTCTGTATGCCATGTTGTATTTCATTTGTCCAAACACAGCTTCTGGTTCTATACACCTCCTGCCTCTATGCTTGATACCTTCTTCTGAGAGCAACCTTTCCCGTGCCTGCCGTTTGTATTGATTTAATCGGTGGTTGACTTCTATAATACGGTTCCCCCGAGCTTTAAAACAACTGCCACGCAAAGGGCAACCTTCGCATCTTTTTGCTTTATACCGGGCACTTTCGGTGATGTATCCGCTCGCTGTCTTGTCACGTTTGGTTCCTATACGGTTCATGTGCCGTCCCATAGGACAAACGTAATAATCCTCTTGGGCATTGTAATGGAGACTTTCGGCATGGAACGGGTTGGGAGTATAACGGGGACGCTGTTCTTTATGGAAGTAATTGTACTTGATGAAGGCTTCTATCCCATTCTCCTGCATGAACCGGTAATTTTCTTCCGAACCGTAACCGGAGTCTGCCACGCAGATATTCGGTAAACGGTTATAGCGGTACTGGAAAGAGTGGAAAAAAGGTATGTGGGTCAGTGTATCGGTAGGGTTGGGAAACAGACGGAAGTCTGTGATAAATTGGTTTTCAGTACCTATTTGCAGATTATATCCGGGTTTGGTCTGCCCGTTCTTCATGGCATCTTCTTTCATGCGCATGAATGTGGCACCAGGATCGGTCTTGGAATAGGAGTTACGTTCTCCAAGGGTATCAAGGTGATTGTCATATTCTATCAGCTTGTCACGATACCCTTCAAGTTCCCTGACCTGCTTCTTCTTTTTGCGCAGGGCTTTCTTTTCTTCCTTATCCTTTGTTGCAGGCTGGCGTTCCAGGGCTTCTTTAAGTTCATCCACTATGTCAGAGAGCCTGCAGGAAGTAAACTCCACGGATGTGTCTTTTATAGAGTTCTCCTGTGCAATGGTTTCATCCACCTGCTCCAAGAGAATACGGATTTTATCCATTAGTCTCGTACGGTTCCGTTCGACTGTCTTGCGCCAGACAAAAGTATATTTGTTGGCTTTGGATTCAATCTTGGTGCCGTCAATATACTCCACATCAAGGCTGATGAAACCTTTATCGGTAAGGACAAAAATCAACTGGGTAAATACATTATTTATTTCCTCCTTTACACGGTTACGAAAACGGTTGATCGTGATAAAATCCGGATGCTCATTACCGGCAAGCCAAATATAATGAATGTCACGAAGGAGGTGCTTCTCTATTTTACGGCAAGAATAGATATTATTCATGTAGGCGTAGATTATCACCTTAAGCATCATTTTAGGATGATAAGGACAACGGCCCGTTTCCTTATAAAGCTTCTTGAAACTCTCAAGATTGAGGTTGTCAATAACAGCATTCACGATGCGGACCGGGTCGTTCGCAGCTATGTTTTCATCAATTCTTTGTGGAAAAAGAACGGTTTGGTTGGGAATGTAAGGACGAAAATGTAACTTTGCCATAACGAAAAACTTTATGCCTAAAGATACGAAAACTTTGGGTAATAACAAAGCCCGGGCTTGAGAAAGTCTGGGCTTTGCGCATAAAAAAAGGCTGTGTCAGCATTTTGACACAACCTCATTCCCTATCTTAAGTTGTTATCTTCCTGTCTAAATTAGATTACTTTTTCAAATTCAAACCCAATTCAAACTTTGTAGTTTTTGACATTGCAGTCGGAAGGTCTCCCAATATAGCTTTTATCATAGGACCAAAACTACCTAATGCATCCGGATCATCAGGAATCAATTCTGCAATTGCCGGTCCCATAGCAGCAATAGTAGTCATAAGTTCTTTATCAATAAAGATTTTCACTTCTTCATTATTATTAGACAACGCATAATTCACAGGGATTCCATTCTTCACAAGTTCCAACAATTGAGATATAACAGTAGTTATATCAGCTTTAGTATTAGCATCGGCTATTATTTTTTCCAGATTCAGGAAAAGCAACATTTTACCATTCCCCTGCAATTTAAAGGTTGCATAATCTGCCGGTGAAGTCTCCCATACCGGAGTTATTGGCTTCTCACCTGAAAGATCTATCCCTGCAGAAGAATAAGTGGCCACTATATTACCGTCAGCACTCAAAGTAACATCCTGCAATACCTGCGGCAATATCACAGACCCCATCTGTATAGCTAACGACGGAATAGCACTTACCGGCAAAAATGATAGATATGTGTCCTCAGGTGCCTCCCATGTCATAAAAACACTACCTCCGATCACCGAATTATTTTCATCCAATTCAACAGCCGGAACTTTCCAAGTACCAATAACCGGGTCTTTAATCTTATCATCGTCGTCATCACTACAAGCAGTGAACAAACTCATAGAGCAAATCAACGCAAATAAAAAAAACAAATTCTTTTTCATACTTAAAAAAACATATTTAGTTAACCTTAATTCCGCAACACTATAATTTAACTTTATTTATAAGTTCCTGAGCAACAAAAAGT
>NZ_QTMD01000023.1:0-88981 GCF_003602995.1 Bacteroides sp. AF25-38AC
AATTTAGAAGTCAGTATTATAGGGAAGCTCTCAATTATCTGAACCGGTTCTGGAAAGAGATTTTTGCCTACTTGGATGATGGTGAATTACCTATAGACAACAATCTGGCAGAGCGAACCATTCGAAAGCTGACTACCCAACGTAATAATTCACTTCATTATGGTAGTGATGCCGGTGCTGGGATGGCTGCAACATATCATAGTGTGATTGGAACGGTAAAGCTTCATGGCAGTTCTGTCTGGAACATCATCGGAACTTTTTTCAAAAATATTATTAACGGATGCAGGGATTATGTTAACATGGTTCCTGACAAAATCACTTTGGCTACCAGCCAATGTTAAATTCAAGACTAATTAATTAACAAAACTCGGTTTAGGGCACTGAAAAGTGCCCTTTCGAAGGGGGATGCCCTAAATTGAGTGCTTACAAAAAATGGCTATTAATTGAAAGTGATAACTTCGCTGCCCACCCAATTTATAGAATTATGTATAGCAGTGAAGATCTGTAAAGTTTTTACTTTCATTTAGGGCACTGAAAAGTGCCCTTTCAAAGGGGGATGCCCTAAATTGAGTGCTTACTGAGATTCTCTCTAATACAGACAAGTTCTTGTTTGCGGACAAAAGTAAGGCTTGTCTTTTTGTTGAAACCTATAACTATGCTTCTCATAATGGGGAGTGTTCGTTGCAATTGACAGAAAGCCACAGAACTTCCGCATCATCATTGTTACTCCAACTCAATGGTATATCCATTCTTCTTTTAGCACAATGGTAGAGTCCTACAGTTCCTTTGCTCTCCGCAAATGGAGAAACTTATTGAGTGGTTCAGAAGTGTAGTCGAACTTATGGTAAATCTATCTATGTGTAGTATACTTATTCTCAAGCAGGAGAAATTGAGGTGATTGACTATAGATGCTCTTTATAATAATTTGAAAAATATTAAATAATAATGGCAAAGACAGTTTATCTTGGTATGATAGGCGATATCATGCACCCGGGTTACATTAACATCATTAACAAAGCTACTGAGTATGGCGATGTGATAATCGGTTTGTTCACTGATAAGGCGATTGCTAACCACCGTAGACTTCCTTATCTCACTTGGGAGCAAAGAAAGAACGTTGTTGAGAGCATCAGGAACGTATCAAGGGTGGTCCCTCAGGATGATTGGAGCTATGTCTCTAATCTCCTTAAGTACAAGCCTGATTACATCATTCATGGTGACGATTGGCAGGTTGGTCCTGACAAGTATATCCGTGATGAGGTATTCAAGGTAATGGAAAAGTTGGGTGGTGAGGTTATCGAGATTCCTTACACCCAAAACATCTCTGCTTCTGGTATCAAACAAGAGATTGATGCTCTTGGTGTAACTCCTCAGATGCGTCTTTCTTCTCTCCGTCGCCTTATTGCAGCTAAACCGATTGTACGTATTCTTGAAAGTCACAATGGTCTTACTGGCCTCATAGCAGAACATACTAAGGTAGAGGTGAATGGTCAGGAGCGTGAATTCGATGGCATGTGGGCTTCCTCCCTTACCGACTCTACCTCTAAGGGTAAGCCTGATATTGAGGCTGTCGATTTGACTACCCGTCTCCATGACCTCAATGATACCCTTGAAGTAACCACAAAACCTGTTATCTTCGATGGCGATACTGGTGGCAAGATTGAACACTTCGGTTTTACCGTTCGCACCCTTGAGCGCTTGGGAATCTCTTGCGTTATAATTGAAGATAAGGTAGGCTTGAAACAGAATTCACTTTTTGGTACTGATGCTGTACAGACTCAGGATACAATCGAAGGTTTTCAGGCTAAAATCCGTGCGGGTAAGGAGGCGCAGATTACTCGTGACTTCATGATTGTCAGCCGTTGTGAGTCTCTCATTGCTGGTAAGACTGTAGATGATGCTTTGGAGCGTTGTCATGCTTACGTAGAGGCAGGTACTGACGGTATAATGATCCACTCCAAAGAGAAGTCTGGAGAGGACATCAAGGAGTTTTGCTTGCGCTTTCGCGAGAAGAATGCTCATACTCCTATCATCGTTGTGCCTACTACTTATAACCAGTTCACAGAAGAGGAACTTGCTGAATGGGGTATTAATGTAGTGATTTATGCTAATCACATGCTTCGTTCTGCTTATCCTGCAATGGTTAAATGTGCAGAAACCATCCTCTATACTAGCCGTTCGCTTGAAGCATCTGAGCAGTACTGTATGCCTATCAAACAGATTCTTAATCTTATTCCAGGCACAAAGAAGAAGTAAACATTAATTTCTTACCCCTTAAACTATTTTACAAATGGTAAGACCCGAATTTTTTGTAAATATACTCAAGGAACAAGGTATAGACTTTTATGCTGGTGTTCCTGATTCGTTGCTCAAGAACATTTGTGCATATATTACCGACCACCTTCCTGCTGAGCAGAATATTATTGCTGCTAACGAAGGAGGGGCCATGGGTATTGCTGTAGGTTATCATTTGGCAACAGGTAAGGTGCCTGTAGTTTATATGCAGAACTCTGGTGAAGGCAATATCATTAATCCGTTTGCCTCTCTTACCGACAAGGACGTTTATAACATTCCTGTGCTCCTCGTTATCGGTTGGAGAGGGCGCCCTGGAGTTCACGATGAACCTCAGCATGTGAAGCAAGGTAAGGTGACAATCGGTTTGCTTAATACCATGGGTATCAACTATGCTATTCTGCCAAAGGATGAAGAGGGAGCTGCAAAGCAGATAAAAATAGCTGTCGACTTCATGAAGGCAACCAACGAGTGCTATGCCCTTGTGATAGAGAAGGATACTTTCGATACCTATAAGCTTCAGAGCGTTGAGGTAAACGAACTGGCAATGTCTCGCGAAGAGACGATTCAGAAGGTGGCTTCAAACATTGAAGATAATGCTTGTATCGTATCAACTACTGGTATGATTTCTCGCGAGCTCTTTGAGGCACGTACTGCTTGGAGCCAAGGTCATGAACGTGATTTCCTTACTGTAGGGGCGATGGGCCATGCTTCCCAGATAGCTCTCGGCATAGCTCTCCAAAAGCCTGAGCGTCGAGTATATTGTTTTGATGGTGATGGAGCCAGCATCATGCACATGGGTAATATGGCTATTACAGCCAGCATGAAATGCAAGAATTATGTGCACATTGTGTTCAACAATGGCGCACACGATTCTGTTGGTGGTCAGCCTACTGTTGGTCTCAAGATTGATTTTTGTGCAATTGCTCAAGCTGTAGGCTACAAGGCTGCTTATAGTGTAGAAACTATGGAGGCACTTGAAGCAAAACTTGCAGAATTCAAGAACGCAGAAGGTCCTGTTTTCCTTCAGATTTGCGTAAAAAAGGGAAACCGCAAGGACCTTGGCCGTCCAACTACAACTCCTATTCAGAACAAAGAGGCTTTTATGGAATTTCTTAACAAGTAAAGTATGAAAGTAATTCTGTTTGCTGATATACACGCCAATCTTTCTGCTTTTGAGGCGGTTCTAGCTGATATTGAGAAACACTATCAGCCAGATGCCATGATTAGTCTAGGTGACTTTATCGACTATGGTATGCGTTCAAATGAAATTATTGAACGTATACAAACTGTTAATATTCCATTACTTGCCAATTTGAAGGGCAATCACGAGAAGGCTTTGATTGATGGGGAACTCTCATGTTTCTCTTCAGAAAGAGCTCGTGTGATGTCCAAATACACAAGAAACCATCTCACTCAGACATCTATTGATTATATAAGCAATGTGATGCAAGAGCCAATGCAAGAGTTGGAAATTGGTGGTAAGAAAGTACTTCTTTTACATGGAACTATTGATGATCCCTATTGGGGAAAACTGACTCCAGCAAAAGTGGAAGATGAAAAGTATCAGGATTTTGACTACGTATTGAGCGGTCACATTCATCAACCTTTTAAGATAGATGTATTCTTCAAAGTTGACAATCCAATCATGCGCAATCAGAAACGTACGACTTTTATCAACCCAGGTTCAGTTGGACAACCTCGCAATCAGAATCCATATGCACAATATGTGTATATCAATTTTGAAACGGGGGAAACCCATTTCAATGCAGTTCCTTACGATATTGAAGCTGAACAATCTCTTTTCCCCAAAGAGATAGATACTTTTTACAGCGAACGATTAAAATTTGGAATATAAATGAAGAACTTATATGTAATAAGTGGTGTTACTGGCATGACGGGTAGTGAACTGTCTCGTCAGTTTGTTTCTCAGGGTCATACGGTAATCGGTTTCGACAACTTCTTTGCAAGTTCTATTGATACCGTTAAAGACATTATTGACAATCCCTCGTTCATCTTCTATAATTACGACATTAACAAAGTCGCTCAGATGGATGAAGTATGCGATAAGGCGAAAGAACTCAAAATTGAGTGCGATGGTCGTCTGGTGTTTATCAATTGTGCTGCTGTTGTCCATACAAAGCATTTCTATGAGGTAGAGAGTACTTTTCAGACTAACGTCCTTGCTATGAAGGATTTCTTGGAGCGTGCCATTTCTATGAGGGCTGATACTTACATTAATTGTTCAACTTCGGAGGTTTACTCAATGCAGTCTTGGAATGAGAATGGCGGTGTGAAAGAATCTGATTATTTGGCAATGTCAACAGCGGAACATAGCCAACGTACAAGTTATGCTTGCGGCAAGTTGATGACTGAATTCTTTATGAAAGATGCTGTTGGCAAGGGACGAATTAAAGGTTGTTCTATTCGCTTTGCTAATGTATATAGCAGGCACGAGCGTTTTGCAGAGCACATTATCCCTCATATCATTGATAATCTGCTTGAAAGCCATACCGTAACCCTTCTTGAAAACTCGAAGGTGAACAAACGTACCTTCCTTCATAATATTGATAGCTGTCGTGCCGTTATGGAGCTCATCGCTTCTGAGGATGCTCTTGATGGTACTGTTTATAATGTGGCTACTGAAGAGGAAATTGCCATTATTGATCTAGTCAAGACGATTGCAATAAAAATGGGCATCAACGATGTGGATATCCGTTTCGAAGGTTACCGAAAGTCTGATCCTGAGCGTCGATTGCTCAATACGGACAAGATTCGTACCCGTACTAGCTGGAAACCTATCATCACTCTCGATGAAGGCCTCACGATGTGTGTAAATAGTATCAAGAAATGAAATATTTGATTATAACTGTTGCTGGAACGGCTACGCGTTTTAATCGCGACACTAAGGAAGAAACCCTCAAATGCTTGTATTATACCGATGAACCTCAATACGCTCTTCTTGCTCAATTGCTGAAGAATTGTGGTGAGTACGATAAATATATCCTTGTGGGGGGCTACCTTTATGAGAAGTTGGGAAGATTTGTAAAGAACGAACTCTCTGGTTATGGCAAAAAAATAGAACTTGTTTACAACGAGCATTTCAAAGACTATGGCTCCGGCTACAGTTTATACAAAGGTATAGAGGCAATAAAGGAGGCAGGTGATGTGACTTTCGTAGAAGGCGACTTGTTCTTTATGGCTACAGATTTCAGGCAAGTGTATAATTCGCCAAAGAGTGTGATTACCATTAACCGAGAACCAATCTACTCGAATAAGGCAGTTGCGTTATACATTAACGTTGATGGCAAACCAAGGTATTTATATGATACGAACCATCAGACATTGACTGTATCAGAGCCATTCAAGGCAATCTTCAACAGTGGTCAGATGTGGAAATTTTCTTCATCTGAGAGGCTTTTGAAGACTGTTGATTCGCTTACAAAAGAACAACTTCAAGGTACTAATCTTGAAATAATTCAGGCTTACTTTAGTGATATGAATAGTGAAGAGTATGATGTAGTGACTTTCACTGACTGGTTCAACTGCAATACTGTTGCAGATTATGATATTGTAAGAAAATTGATGTAAAAATGAATATGGCTGTATTAGAAAGAGATTACAGAATAGATGGAATAAAGTGGTTGCTCATTGTATTGGTTACATTCGGTCATGTAATAGAACCTGCTTTAAGCAATCCTATTGCCAATAAGCTCTATTCTATAATCTACATTTTTCATATGCCATTATTTGTCTTTATCAGTGGTTATTATGCAAATGTTAAGGATAAAGAAAAACTGATTAGTAAAGGTTTTATGCTTTTGGAAACATTTTTGGTTGTGATGATTCCTCAATGTTTTTATTATGGAAGTATCATCCCTTTACTAAATCCGGAGAACTCAGGCTGGTATTTAATCAGCCTAATAACTTGGTATATTATTTTTCTGTTGATTATCAATAAGCTAGTTGGCAAAATTGTCGTACAATATAATGGGTGCGGGGGGCAGTTATTGATATTCAGTTGCTTGTTGGCCGTATTTGCATACATGCTTCCGTTGAAACAATTTGGTAACCTGTTATCGTTCCAACGGTCGTGTATGTTTCTACCATTCTTTATGATGGGTTTCTTGAGAAGAGTAAAAGGCCTGCCTATTATTCCTGATGTTTCAAAATGCATAAAGCTTGTTTTGGCTATAGCCTCTTTAGTATGTTTTGCTTTTTGTCTCATCTATAGTGGCCGTATACTACATGTATTAGAGTTTAATAATGCCAATGTGTGGCACATGTCAAATTTGTACAATCAAAATATAGGAATGCTTCTTGTTTTGAAAGTATTGGTTTATATTGGATCAATTATTACTACATTCGCTGTTTTAATGTTTGTGAACCTCCCCAAGTCGATATGTGCTTATGGATCAAAGACTTTAGCATATTATGTAATACAAGGCATGTTTGCACACATATTATCAACCTATTTGCAAGTTAATTTTTACCAGGCCTTGTTTCTCTGTGTTTGCATATTAATCCTTACAACAGTTCTATTACGATTTGTTGATTCTAAATTTATTACAAACCCGTTTTCTACTTTATTAAAATGGAAATACTGAACAGAAAACTTTCCCTTCTCAAAGGGAAGGTTGAAAATAGTCAGCCAATAACTATTATGATTATTGGTTTGGGTAGCGTTGGATGCTACTTGTTGGATTATCTTGTATCACTAGGTGATTCACAACTTCGTCTTGTTGTGGTAGGACGTAATGCAGAAAAGATGCAGATGGATATAAATATTATTCGTACTGCTTCAACCATTCGTCATCAGTGCCGTAGCGAGATTAAGGTGGTTGATAACTGCGACCTTAACGATGTGAACAGCATTGCAGCTGTACTTGAAGCAGAAAAGCCTGACTTCATAGTAAATAGTAGTCGAGTTTACTCTGGTTTGAAGTATGGTAGCATCTCATGGAGTAATCTTCGTGCATACGGCATTTGGACTCCGCTTTCTATTCGATATGCAAAGAATATAATGGAGGCATACGATAAGGCCAACTGTGAGGCAATCTCAATCAATACTTCATATTCCGATGCTGTTATTCCTTGGCTAAAGTCTGCGGGTAAGGCTTATTTTGACTTTGGTAGTGGTAATTTGAATCATCTTGTGCCTCGTATAAAATTCTATATTGCAGAGAAATATGGTATAAAGAATTTTAATGACATTGATGTAACTATTGCGGTATCACATTTTCATGATGTTGTCATTTCTAAGGAAGGTCATGCAGAAGGTCAGGACATCTTGCTTGATATAAAGTTTCAAGGCAAGGATATGGATTTTAATAAGGAAGAACTTCTTAAATCCTGTTCTATAGCAATGCCTGTAGATCAGAAGCGCAATATGATGAATGCTTCCAGTAATTTTGATATCATATTCTCTGTGCTTACTGCTCTTCGAGAGGAAAAACAAGTCAAAATACATACTCCTGGGGTAAATGGTGAAATTGGTGGTTATCCTATAATTATTGATGGAGTAACTGCTACTGCCAAGTTTGATGAGTCTGTATGGACTATAGACCAGATGCGTAAAGCTAACCGTGAGTCAATTTATTGTGATGGAGTAGAGAATATAACTGACGCTACTCTCGTCTATACTGATGAACTTGTAGCTAAGGTAAAGAAGTCGTTTAATGTTGATTTGCCTAAGTCGGTAAAGTTTGTGGATATTGAAAATGTAGCAGATTTAATTATCAATCAGATAATTAAACCTCAAGTGTTTATTTTTGTGCAATAATTTGTAAACTAATGGCAGATAATAGATTGTTGTTAATTTTCTGTATAATCTTTAACTTATAGTTTTATGATATACACAGCTATGTAAGCACTTTAAAAAGTTCAAAATGAAATGTTAGCCTTCGTTGTAAATTAAAATTAGCAAGATATGTATAGCAGCGAAGATTTAGCAAGTTTTTATTTTCAGTACCAGACCAAGGCTTTACCTCATGTCAAGTTCCTCCAGTCCTTTTGTATGAAGCATAAAGTTCCTATAATATTTTTCATAAGTGGTATAAGGATACGCGTAATAAAATAATTACAGTTCTATATCTCCGATTGTTCAAATGAAAAATGTAATAAATATGGATATCACAACAAAGATAAAAAGAAGTAAATTACTTTATTACGTCTACTATTACGTAATGTCAGGTTTGGTAAATTTGTACAAGTTGTTCTTGAAGCCAGACGGTAAACTCATGCTTTTTGTATGTTATGGTGGACGTCATTATTCCGATAGTACGCGAGTGATTTATGAGGCCATGTTGAAGGATGAACGTTTCAAGGACTATATCATATATTGGGCTTTTAAGAATCCCGAGAAATATCCATTCATTCCAAATACGGTTAACGTCAACAGCCTTAAGTATTTCAATATAGCCTTGAGGGCTAGAGTTTGGGTGACGAACGTAATTGTGGAACGAGCACTCAATTTTAAAGGCATCAATACTTACTATATGCACACAACTCATGGAGTATTATGTAAGTTGGATGGTAAAGATGCTATTGATTCTGCTAATTTCAGGACTTTATCAACATTCAAGTGGGATTGCTGTTTTGCATCTTCTGATATTGAGAAGTATGTGTATGCTGGCATGTTCGGAATACCAATAGGCAAGATGCACGTAATCGGTATGCCTAAGAATGATATTTTGGTGCATTATACGGAAGACTACAGAAGTGAATTGCGCAAGAGAATTGGAATTCCAGAAGGAAAGAAGGCTATTTTGTATGCACCAACATTTAGAGAAGAGGCTAACTTTAAAGAGGTATTTGATGTGGATGTAAACCTTTGGAAACAGAATCTGGGCGATGATTATGTTTTGTTATATAGAGCTCATCCAGTCATCAGTTCGGATACAAAACAGAACAATGATTTCTTTATTGATGTAACAAATTATGAGGTCGTAGAAGACATTATGATTGCTTCTGACCTTCTTGTTTCTGATTATTCGGGCATTATTTTCGACTACTGCATTATGGATAAACCAATCTTCTTGTGGCCATACGATTATGATAAGTATAATGCCATCAGAGGTCTGTATTTTGACATTCGTAAGGAACTTTTGTATAAGGAAGATCAAGGTGAACTGACTAAGGTGATTAAGGAGGCAGATTTTAAAAAGGTAGTCGAGGAGTATGTTATTCCGTTCAAGAATAAGTATGAAACAGAATATGGAAATGCAACCAGCAAGGCTCTTGATTTGATTTATAACAACATTCAATAATAAATAAACTCTTTATAATAGATTGGATCTTCTTGTCTTCCTGTATATTGAGGACATCATTGTTATGTTTTCATGTTACTATATGTCTTCTTGTAAGGAAGAAAAAGAGTATGCATCGTAAGAAAGTTTTGCTGATTTTTTCTAAGACTCATATAGGCGTGACTGCTTAATAAATAGCGGGTACGCTATATAGGTCGCTTGTAATTGTAAGGAAATATTGCGAGGATTGTAAAATATAGGGATTAAGATGAGGATATTATTGTTAGCTAATAATGTGGCAGGGTTGATTAGTTTTCGCTTTGAAGTAGTAAAAGCTATTATTGAACAGGGGCATTTCATAACTATTTCTGCGCCTTTTGATAAAAGAATGAATGAGTTGGAAGCTATAGGAGCAAAATGTGTGACGACTGAAATAGACCGTAGAAGTACTAATCCTGTAAAAGATTTTATGTTGATATGCCATTATGTAAATCTTATAAGGAAAGAAAAACCAGATGTGGTTTTGTCCTATACAATCAAGCCCAATGTTTATGGAGGGATGGTTTGCAGATTATATGGTATACCTCAAATTGTGAATATTACTGGACTTGGAACTGCTGTTGAAAAAACATCAAGAATTCAGAAGATTGTATTTTTGCTTTATAAGATTGGTTTGAGAAAATCAAGAAGAATCTTTTTCCAAAATGAGGAAAATAAAAGATTTTGTGAAATGCACAATCTGACTCCTGATTGTGGTTCTATAATCCCAGGATCGGGTGTAAATTTAATCCGTTTTCAATTGATGGATTATCCAAATGATGACACGGTGAAATTTATTTTTATTAGTCGTATAATGAAACAGAAAGGGATAGAACAATACCTTGATACTGCGATTGCTATTCGTGAAGAGTATCCTAATACGGAATTTCATATTTTGGGTTATTGTGAGGATGCATATCAGGAGAAATTGAAAAAGTTGAATAATAATAAGACAATAATTTATCATGGGATGACTTCTGATGTCCGTCCTTTTATTGCAAACGTGCATTGTATCGTTCATCCTACTTATTATCCTGAAGGTATGTCGAATGTTCTTTTGGAAAGTTGTGCGAGTGGAAGACCTGTCATCACGACCAATCGTAGTGGTTGCAAAGAAATTGTAGATGATGGAGTTAATGGGTTTATTGTTGAACAACAGAATTCCGAAGATCTTATAGGTAAAGTCCGTAAGTTTCTTGATTTGTCTTTTGAAGAGAAGAAAAACATGGGCATAGCAGCAAGAAAAAAAGTTGAAAAACAATTTGATAGAAATATTATAGTAAAGGCTTATTTAGAAGCTATAGATAGTATTGGTAGCTAGTTGTAATAGCTTATGTACAAAAAACTTTTTAAACGAGTTACAGACTTTTGTGTAATCTTTATCGCTTTAGGCGTATTGTTTGCTCCTTTACTTATCATTACACTTTGGCTGTACTTTGCCAACAAAGGTGCAGGCGTATTTTTCATGCAGGAACGTCCGGGAAAGAACGGAAAGATATTCAAAGTAATCAAGTTTAAGACTATGACGGATGAGCGGGATGTGGATGGAAATCTGCTTCCGGATGCTCAGCGTTTGACTAAAGTAGGACGCTTTGTACGTTCCACTTCGATAGATGAACTTCCCCAACTGATAAATGTATTGAAAGGGGATATGGCCCTGATAGGCCCTCGTCCTTTGCTTCCCCAATATCTGCCGTTATACAGCAAGGAACAGGCGCGTCGTCATGAAGTCCGTCCGGGGATTACGGGCTGGGCACAAGTGAACGGTCGCAATGCCATCAGTTGGACACGGAAGTTTGAACTAGATGTGTGGTACGTGGATCATTGCTCTTTTTTACTTGATTTGAAAATCATTTTTATGACAATAAAGAAGGTCTTTGTACGCGAAGGTATTAGTTCGGAAACTTCGGTTACGATGGAGGCTTTTACTGGAAATAATTAATATTGGAAAATGTATTTATATGGTGCCAGTGGTCATGCCAAAGTGATCATTGATATATTGCGTGCGAATAATGAACCGATTGAAGCATTGTTTGATGATAATGAAAAAATCCATACTCTTTTTGACTATCCCGTATTACGTTCGTCGGAAGTCTGTGGTCCGTTGATAATCAGTATCGGGAATAATGGTGTTCGTAGAAAGATAGCAGAAAAGCTACAAGTGGAATATGGCCGGGGTTTTCATCCTTCGGCAATTATTTCGGAAAAGGCTGTGATAAAAGAAGGTACTGTTGTAATGCAGGGGGCTATCGTTCAGTCAGATTGTCGTATTGGGAGTCATTGTATCATTAATACAGGTGCTTCGGTAGATCATGAATGTAGGCTTGGGGATTATGTACATATTTCTCCTCATTGTACACTTTGCGGTAATGTACAAGTGGGTGAGGGGACATGGATTGGTGCCGGTAGTGTAGTCATTCCTGGAGTAAAGATTGGGAAATGGAGTATTGTAGGTGCTGGTTCAGTTGTCACAAAGGATATTCCGGATGGGGTTTTAGCGGTAGGAAACCGATGTAAAGTAATCAAGAATATAGTTTTGTAAATCATATATATATATCTTATGGACAAGCAAATTTATCTCTGCCTCGCCCACATGAGCAAAGCCGGATTGGAACAGAAATATGTGAAGGAGGCATTTGATACCAATTGGGTAGTACCTTTGGGACCTAATGTAAATGCTTTTGAGGAGGATTTGAAACAGTTTACGGGCGGCACACATGAAGTGGTGGCACTGAGTGCGGGTACGGCAGCAGTACATTTGGCATTGATAGCTTGCGGTGTCGGTCCGGGAGATGAAGTGCTGGTACAGAGCTTTACTTTCTGTGCCTCTTCGCATCCTATCACTTATCTGGGTGCCAAGCCTGTGTTTGTGGGTTCTGAGCCGGAAACTTGGAATATGGACCCTGTGCTGCTGGAGGAGGCGATAAAAGACCGTATCGCCAAGATAGGAAAGAAGCCAAAGGCGATTGTTCCGGTGGCTCTCTACGGTATGCCTTACGATTGCAAACGGATTATGGAAATTGCCGACCGTTACGATATTCCGGTAGTGGAGGATGCTGCCGAGGGCTTTGGCTCTAAGTTTGACGGACGGATATTGGGCACTTTCGGTAAGTTCGGTGTGTTGAGTTTCAACGGGAACAAGATGATTACGACTTCGGGTGGTGGCGCCTTGGTTTGTCAGAGCGTGGAGGACAAGAATACCGTCATGTGGTATGCCACGCAGGCGCGTGATGCTTATCCTTACTATCAGCATACGGCCATTGGCTACAACTATCGTATGAGTAATATTTGTGCAGGTATCGGTCGCGGACAGATGACGGTGGTACAGGAACATATCGACCATCACAAGCATGTGCAGGCTCTTTATGAGGAACTGTTGAAAGAGGTGAGGGGCGTGCATATCCATCGGCAACCTGCCGATTCGTGTTATGACTCTAATTACTGGCTCTGTACGGCTACGCTGGATGCCAATGTGAGGGTACAAGGTCAGGAGAATGCCTATAAAGAGGTGATAAAAACAGCCGTAGGCGGTGCTGCCGGTGTGATAAAAGCTGTGGAGAGTGCCACGACAGACTGTCAGCCCAATGACAACGTGGAGGCATTGCGTGTGTTTATGGCGGCAAACCGGATTGAAACCCGTCCGGTGTGGAAGCCCATGCACAAGCAGCCTGTATATGCAGATGCAGTGGTTTACACCAACGGAGTGGAGGAGGAAATCTTTAAGGTAGGTTTTTGTTTGCCAGCAGGTCCGTGGGTGACAGATGAAGATGTGAAATACATCGTTGAAAAGATAAAGGAAGCCATTCTCTAAGTGTAGTTGCGCAAAGCGCATTAATCCATCAATCATAACCATGAACGTATTAGTAACTGGAGCTGCCGGTTTTATCGGCAGCAATCTCTGTATGCGCCTGCTGGAGGAACAGCTCGATACCCTTGTAGTGGGTTTGGACAATTTGAATACCTATTATGATGTGAACATTAAGCAATGGCGGTTGGAGCAATTGACGAAGTTTGGAAACAGATTTGTCTTTGTCAAAGGAAACATAGCCGACAAAGCACTTGTCGACAAGCTGTTTGATGAGTATCAGCCGCAAATTGTTGTGAATTTGGCAGCACAGGCGGGGGGGCGTTATAGCATCACGAATCCGGGTGCCTATATCGAAAGCAATCTGATTGGCTTTTATAATATATTGGAAGCCTGCCGCCATTCGTATGATGAGGGCAGGGAGGGGGTGAAACACTTGGTCTATGCTTCTTCGTCGAGCGTGTATGGCTCGAACAAAAAGGTGCCTTATTCTACCGATGACAAGGTGGATAATCCCGTGAGCCTCTATGCTGCTACAAAAAAAAGTAATGAACTGATGGCACATGCTTACTCTAAACTTTATGACATTCCGTCCACAGGTCTCCGTTTCTTTACGGTATATGGTCCTGCAGGTCGTCCGGATATGGCTTACTTTGGTTTTACCGATAAGTTGCTGAAAGGTGAGAAAATCAAGATATTTAATTATGGGAACTGTAAGCGCGACTTTACGTATGTGGATGACATCGTAGAAGGCGTGATGCGTGTGATGGCAAAAGCTCCTGAACGTAGGATGGGTGAAGATGGTCTGCCTATACCGCCTTATAAAGTTTATAATATAGGCAATAATCATCCTGAGAACTTACTGGATTTTGTCCAAATATTGCAGGAGGAACTGATAAGGGCAGGTGTATTGCCTGCCGACTATGACTTCGAGGCACATAAGGAATTAGTACCGATGCAACCGGGTGATGTGCCTGTGACTTATGCGGATACTACTGCTTTGGGACGGGATTTCGGTTTCAAACCGAATACTTCGCTTCGGGAAGGCCTCAGAAATTTTGCTGAATGGTATAAGGACTTTTATATGAAATAATCCATCATTGATTTATATAACCCAATTGAACTGACATGAAAGATTTTGAGAAACTGCGGATTGCTGTAGCCGGTACCGGATATGTAGGACTGTCTATTGCGACACTGCTGGCACAACATCATAAAGTGACTGCTGTGGATGTGGTATCTGAAAAGGTGGAACTGATTAATAATAAGAAGTCGCCTATTCAAGATGAATATATCGAGAAGTATCTTTCGGAAAAGGAACTCAATCTGACAGCTACGCTGGATGGCAGGTCTGCCTACAAGGAGGCTGACTTTGTAGTAATAGCGGCACCTACCAATTATGATCCTCAGAAAAACTTTTTCGATACGCATCATATAGAAGATGTGATAGACCTTGTTCTTGAGGTTAATCCGGATGCCGTGATGGTGATTAAATCAACCATTCCTGTGGGGTATTGCCGTTCGCTTTATGTGAAGTATGCACCAATGTTCCAGTATAAATCGGAATTGAAAGGAAAAAAATTTAACCTGCTTTTCTCTCCGGAGTTTCTAAGAGAGAGTAAAGCTCTTTATGATAACTTGTATCCTTCGCGTATTATCGTTGGTTATCCGAAGATGATTGATTTGGAAGGCCGGGTGTCAGCGGAAGAGAATGCGGCAGTTCGTGCCATCGGAAATCCTGAGGTGGAAGAACTTGCACGTATATTTGCCCGGCTGCTGCATGAGGGTGCATTGAAAGAGAACATTGACACGCTCTTCATGGGCATGAAAGAGGCAGAGGCGGTGAAGCTCTTTGCAAACACTTATCTGGCACTGCGTGTGTCGTATTTCAATGAACTGGATACATATGCCGAGATGAAGGGGCTGGATGCGCAAGCCATAATCAATGGTGTAGGTCTGGATCCCCGTATCGGTACACATTATAATAATCCCTCTTTCGGTTATGGTGGGTATTGTCTTCCCAAGGATACCAAACAGTTGCTTGCCAACTATGACGATGTGCCTCAGAATATGATGTCGGCGATTGTGGAGAGTAACCGTACGCGTAAGGACTTTATAGCCGATAGGGTGCTGCACATTGCCGGTGCATACGGAAGTAACAGTGTATATGATGCGGAGAAAGAAAAGGAGGTAACTATTGGTGTATTCCGGTTGACCATGAAGTCAAACTCGGATAATTTCCGCCAAAGTTCCATTCAAGGGGTAATGAAACGTATCAAGGCTAAAGGTGCCAAACTGGTGATTTATGAACCTACATTGGAAGATGGCAGTACTTTCTTCGGCTCGCTTATCGTGAATGACTTGGAGGAATTTAAACGTATCTCGCAGGCCATTATTGCCAACCGCTATGATGCATGTTTGGATGATGTGGCTGACAAAGTCTATACGAGAGATATTTTTAAACGTGATTAAATAAGGTATCTTATTTATATCTGTTTCATGAAGAGATTCTTTGTTCTGCATCAATTATCTTATAATTAATACTTTATCACTTTTCTCAGAAAAACTACTCCCAAGCACCTTTTTTCTTTGGCTACATAGTTTTTAATCCTCACCTTTGCATCGTTGATCAACGAAACGTGTGAATAGGAAAACGAATTTAAATCTCTAAAGAAAAAAAGTATGAGTGTAATTTTTAGGACGGTGGAGAGACCGTCGGACCCCAGGGTTGAAAACTCTCCCAAGAAGTATTATCCGCAGTTGGTAACATTGGGGCAAAGCGTGGATTTGGCGTTTATTGCACAGAAGATGCAGGACCGCTCTTCTCTGTCTATCGGTGACATCAAGAGTACGATGCAGAACTTTGTGGAAAAGCTGAAAGAGCAGTTGCTGGAAGGAAAGACGGTTAATATAGCCGGGCTGGGTGTCTTTATACTGGCAGCCAAATCGAAAGGTGAGGAAAAGGCTGATGACGTGACAGCCAAGAGTGTGGAGAGCGTCCGTATCTGTTTTCAGGCGAATAGGGAACTGAAGATATCGAAGGCTGCTACCCGTGCTGGAGAAAGGCTGGATTTGGTGAGTTTGGATGATTATCTTAAGGGGAAGACTTCTACAGATGGCGGCTCCGGTTCGGAAGGAGGAGGCTCGGATTCGGATGGAGACCAAGGTGAGAATCCACTGGGATAACAGTAGCTATGAATTATTAATCAGATAATGGATAATCTTTATGAAGAAAACGTGGAATGTGATTTTGAAACTTATTATTGCCGTAGCGAGTGCTGTGGCAGGTGTGATTGGCGGACAGACAATGATGTTTTAGTCCGATAGGATTTGATAAATAAAAAATGAGAAGAGCTGCTGGCAGGAAATCTGTCGGCAGCTCTTTTTTTAATCCTTGTATGCTTCTTCGTGTACCCCCGCTACTGCTCGTCCGCTGGGGTCGTTCTTTCCTTGGAAAGAGGCGTCCCATGCCAGCGCTTCGGCGGTGGAGCATGCCACACTGGGTACGCTGGGAACACTCCGGGCTGCGCTTTCACTGGGGAAATGCTCTTCGAAGATGGTGCGATAGTAATACTCTTCCTTATTTTGCGGGGTATGTATCGGGAAGCGTTCGGCGGCATGTGCCATCTGTTCGTCGCTGACGGCAGCGGCAGTGACGGCTTTCAGCGTATCAATCCAACTGTAGCCCACACCGTCGGAGAACTGTTCTTTCTGCCGCCAGGCAACGCTCTGGGGGAGTATGTCGGCAAAGGCTTCGCGGACTACTTTCTTTTCTATCTCCTTGCCGGGGCACATCTTGACTGCCGGATTGATGCGCATGGCAACATCCAGGAATTCTTTGTCGAGGAAGGGGACACGTCCTTCCACTCCCCAGGCTGCAAGGCTTTTGTTGGCACGGAGGCAGTCGTACAGATGCAGTTTGGAGAGCTTGCGCACGGTTTCTTCGTGAAAGGCTTGCGGGGTGGGCGCCTTGTGGAAGTAAAGGTAACCGCCGAACACCTCGTCCGCACCTTCGCCGCTGAGTACCATCTTGATGCCCATGCTTTTGATGACACGTGCCAGCAGATACATGGGGGTGGAGGCGCGGACAGTGGTTATGTCATAAGTCTCAATGAAATAGATGACGTCGCGGACAGCATCGAGGCCTTCCTGAACGGTATAGTTTATCTCGTGATGCACGGTACCGATATGACGGGCCACTTCGCGGGCTTTAATCAAGTCGGGAGCACCCTTCAAGCCGACGGCGAAGGAATGGAGCTGCGGCCACCAGGCATCTGCCTTGTTGTCTGTCTCGATGCGTTTGGCGGCATATTTCTTGGCGATGGCAGAGATGACGGAAGAATCGAGTCCGCCACTGAGCAGGACACCGTAGGGGACGTCGGACATCAACTGGCGCTGTACGGCGGCTTCAAGTGCGTCGTGCACAGCCGTGACTTGTGTGCTGTAGGCTGTCCGGCCTATCGAAGCCGGCGCGGCATTGCGTTCGGCGGCAGGGGTGTAGTTGTCTTTCACAGCGGCATAGTCCATCCAGTCGCGGGTGTACCAGCGGTGCATCTTGCCCTCGCGCCCACGGTAGTAGTGGCCGGGAAGGAAAGGCTCGTACTCATCGCAGAAACCCTCAAGAGCTTTCAGCTCACTGCCGAAGTAGATGTGTCCGTCTTTGTCGCGTCCTATATAAAGGGGGATTACGCCGATGGGGTCGCGAGCGATGAGGTAATCGTCCGTTTCTTCATCATAGAGGGCGAAGGCGAAGATGCCGTTCAGCTCTTCGAGGAAGCGGATGCCTTTGTCTTTGTAAAGGGCAAGGATGACTTCGCAGTCGGAACCTGTCTGGAAGGCGTATTTTCCGGCATAGCGGGCACGGATGTCGCGATGGTTGTAAATCTCGCCATTGACGGCAAGCACCTGTTTGCGGTCGGGTGAATATAAGGGTTGTCCGCCGGATTCCGGGTCGACAATGGAGAGGCGTTCGTGGGCGAGAATGGCGGAGCCGCCTACGTAGATGCCACTCCAGTCCGGCCCACGATGACGGATTTTCTGCGCCATCCGTAGCGCTTTGTTTCTCAACTCAGGAGTTTGAGACTGTATGTTGAAGATTCCTGCTATTCCACACATGAGAATTAAAAATTAAAGGTTAAAAATTAAAGAAAGGGAAATCATTTCTTGTTTTCTTTTAGAGGTTCGAGGTAACGATCTATTTCTGTTGCCACTCGTCGTCCGTCGGCCAAGGCACGTACCACGAGGCTGGCGCCGTGGGCGGCATCGCCTGCCACGAATACGTTCTCTGCAAACTTCGGTTGCTCGGGCTTGAGGAAACCCATGGCAAGAAGCACCATATCGGCTTCGATGACCTCTTTCTTACCCGTAGATTTCATGATAGGGCGGTTACCGTCTGTTGCCGGAAGCCACTCCACTTCTTCCACTTCCACACCGCATACCCTGCCGTTCTTCCCGATGAACCGGGTAGAGGCGAGGGACCATCGACGGGTACAGCCTTCTTCGTGGCTGCTGGTGGTTTTCAGTACGACGGGCCATTGCGGCCAGGGAGTATCCGGGTTGTGTCCTATGGGCGGTTGGGGCATAATTTCAATCTGGGTTACGCTGACGGCTCCCTGGCGAATGCTGGTGCCTATACAGTCAGACCCGGTATCGCCGCCGCCGATGACGAGTACCCGTTTGCCGCGGGCGTTGACGAGTTGGTCTTTCGGGAAGGTATCTCCATCCAGAATATGGTTCTGCTGTGCCAGCATGTCGAGGGCAAAGTAGATGCCTTTCAGCTCCCTGCCCGGAATGGAGAGGTCGCGGGCGGTGGGCGTACCGGTACAAATGGCGTAGGCATCAAATCCGGCAGGCAGTTTCTGTACATCGACATGGACTCCCATCTTGAACAAGATTCCTTCGGCCTCGAGGATTTTCATGCGGCGGTCGATGACGGCTTTGTCCAGCTTGAAGTTGGGGATGCCATAGCGCAGCAGTCCTCCCGGCATCGGTTTGCTATCGAATAGGGTAACTTCGTAACCTTTGGCGTTCAGCCGTACGGCAACGCTCAATCCGGCAGGGCCGGCGCCGATGACGGCTACTTTCTTTCCGTTGCGTTCGGGCTGGAGGGGGGTGATGTAGCCCTCGCGAAAAGCAGCCTCGGCGATGGCGGCTTCGTTCTCGCGGATAGTGACCGGTTCGTTGCACGAGAGTTTCAGTACGCACGACTTCTCGCAAAGAGCAGGGCAGATGCGTCCCGTAAATTCCGGAAAATCATTCGTACTGTTCAGTATTTGATAGGCTTCGCGCCATTTGCCCCGGTAGAGCGCGTCTTGGAATTCCGGGTCTTTATTGCCCAGCGGACATGCCCAGTGGCAGAAGGGTACGCCGCAGTCCATACAGCGCGAGGCCTGGAGTTTGCGGTCGTGGCTGTTCAGTGTCTGTTCCACTTGGCTGAAGTCTGTGATACGTTCGTGTATCGGACGGTAACCCGCCTCTTGGCGGGGGATATTGAGGAATGCTTTTGGATCTCCCATGATGAACAAATTAAAAAGTTAAAGAATTAAAGAATGAAAGGGGAATTTCCTTAGTCTTTCATTCTTTCATTATTAATTCGCGATTCAATAATCGCGTTGCATTTCTGCAATCTTCTGTTGCAATTTCTGCATCTGCTCCTCTTGCAGCACTTTTTTGTATTCGATAGGGACTACCTGGATGAACTGGTCGGCATAGCGTGGCCAGTCATCGAGCATGGTGCGTGCCAGTTTGGAACCGGTGTACAGGTAGTGCTGGCGGATGAGCTCGTGCAGTTCCTTGCGGTAGGAGGCCTCTTCGATGAGGCTCAGTTCCACCATTTCCATGTTGCAGAAATAGTCGAAGTTGCCGTCCCGGTTCCATACGTAGGCCACACCGCCGGACATGCCTGCGGCAAAGTTGCGTCCCGTCTGTCCGAGTACTACCACGCGCCCGCCGGTCATATACTCGCAGCAGTGGTCGCCTACACCCTCCACTACGGCTGTGGCACCGGAGTTGCGGACGGCAAAGCGCTCGCCTGCACGGCCGTTGATGTAAACTTCACCGCTTGTGGCGCCGTAAAGCAGGGTGTTGCCTGCAATCGTGTTTTTCTCTGCCTCGAAGTTGCTCCGTACCGGAGGCAGGACGGCGATACGTCCGCCACTCAGACCTTTGCCCAGATAATCGTTGGCCTCGCCTTCCAGCTTGAAGTTGACACCCGGGACAAGGAATGCCCCGAAACTCTGCCCGGCGGAGCCTTTGAACTTCACGTTCAGCGTATGTTCGGGCAGCCCTTTTTCTCCGTATTTTGCGGCAATGACACCAGAGAGCATGGCGCCGCAGGCACGGTCGGTATTGGCGATGGTGTACTCCAGCGAGATTTCCTTCTGGTTCTCTACGGCTTCGGCGGCGGCATGTAGCATCTCTACATCTTTCACATGGTCGATGCCATGCTGTTGGTCGGTGACGTGGCGGATGGCGGCTTCATTGTCTACGCGTGCCAGTAGTTTGTCGAAGCTTATCAACTGATGTTTCCTGATTCCGTCATCCGGCTTGCGGACGATAAGGTCTGTACGTCCAATGATGTCGTCCAGGCGTTCCACCCCGATTTCCGCCAGGTATTCGCGTACCTCTTGGGCCAGGAAAGTGAAGAAGTTCACCAGATACTCGCTGCGTCCGCGGAAGCGCTTGCGCAGTTCTTCGTTCTGTGTCGCCACCCCTACGGGGCAGGTGTTCTGGTGACATTTGCGCATCATTACGCAACCCAGTACGATCAGGGCGCTGGTGGCGAAACCGAATTCTTCGGCTCCGAGCATTGCCATCAGTATGATGTCACGGCCTGTTTTGAGCTGTCCGTCCACTTGCAGCATCACTTGTCCGCGCAGGCCGTTCAGCACCAGTGTCTGCTGCGTTTCGCTCAAACCGAGTTCGGGCGAGATACCTGCATAGCGGATGGATGATGCAGGAGAAGCTCCCGTACCACCCTCTGCACCCGAGATGACTATCAAATCGGCCTTTGCCTTTGCCACACCGGCGGCAATGGTGCCCACACCGCTTTCTGCCACCAGCTTCACGCTGATTTTTGCCCGTGGGTTCACGTTCTTCAGGTCGAAGATGAGCTGTGCCAGGTCTTCGATGGAGTAAATGTCGTGGTGGGGCGGGGGGGAAATCAGCGAGATGCCCGGAATGGAGTGGCGTGTCTTGGCAATCACTTCATCCACTTTGAAGCCCGGCAGCTGCCCACCTTCGCCCGGCTTGGCGCCTTGGGCAATCTTTATCTGTATTTCGTCCGCATTCACCAGATATTCAGCGGTGACACCGAAACGTCCTGAGGCCACCTGCTTGATGGCGCTGCGCAGACTGGTGCCGTCTTCGCGCGGCATGAAGCGTGCCCGGTCTTCGCCTCCTTCGCCCGTATTGCTCCGGCCATGCAGCTTGTTCATGGCAATAGCCATGGCTTCGTGGGCTTCGCGGCTGATGGAGCCGTAGGACATGGCGCCGGTGACAAAGCGCTGTACGATGTTCTCTACCGGTTCCACCCGGTCTATGCTGATAGGAGCGCGGCGGAAGTCGAGGAAATCGCGTAGGAAGATGGGAGATTCCTTGCTGTCTACCATGGCAGTGAACTCCTTGAATTTCTTATAGCTTCCCAGGCGTGTGGCAAGTTGCAGTGTGCTGATGGTTTCCGGGTTCCAGGCGTGCTTCTCACCATCCTTGCGGAAGGCATACAGTCCGCGGTTCGGCAATAGCTCCGCTTCCCCCTTCTTTTTAAGAACCTCCATCCCTTCCTTGTGGAAGGCGATGGCGTCGCGTGCCACTTCATCCAGGCGTATGCCTCCGATGCGTGAACTCAGTCCGCCAAAGTAGGCATTGCTCAACTCCTCGCTCAGTCCTACGGCCTCGAAAATTTTCGCGCCCCGGTAAGAACGGATGGTGCTGATGCCCATCTTGCTCATAATCTTGAACAAGCCTTTGCAGACGGACTTGATATATTTCTTTTCGGCAGTGGCGTAATCGAGCTGTATTTCCTTTTCGTTCACCAGTTTGTCGATGACGGCAAAAGCCATATACGGATTCAGTGCGCTGGCTCCGAAACCCAGCAGCAGTGCGGCGTGCATCACTTCGCGGATTTCGCCGCTTTCTACAATCAGTGCCGTCTGCACCCGTTTGCCCACGGAGATAAGATGGTGGTGTACCGCCGACACGGCAAGCAGTGACGGAATGGCGGCATGGGCGGCGTCTACGTCGCGGTCGGAAAGCACGATGTAGTTCACTCCTTCGTTGACGGATTCTTCCGCCTGCTTGCAGAGGGTTGCCAATGCTTGCTGCAATCCCTGGCACCCTTTTGCCACTTCGAAGAGCAGGGGCAGTTTCACGGTCTTGAAGCCTTTGTACCGGATGTTGCAGAGAATATCCAGCTGGGCGTTGTTCAGGATGGGATGGTTCAACCTCACCATCTTGCAATGGTTTTCGCTGGGTGTCAGTATGTTCATGCCTACGGCTCCGATGTATTCGGTCAGCGACATTACCAGTTCTTCGCGTATCGGGTCGATAGGAGGGTTGGTGACTTGGGCAAACTGCTGGCGGAAATAGTTGTACAGTAGTTGCGCCTTGTCCGAGAGTACTGCCAGCGGGGTGTCATTGCCCATGGAGTTGATGGGTTCGGCACCGGTGGTACACATCGGGACAATCAGCCGTTCCACGTCTTCTTTGGAGTAGCCGAAGATGCGCAGCATGCTGTCGTAGTTCTCCACGCTATGGGAGACTTTGCGACCGCTTTTCAGTTCGTCCAGCTCGATGCGGTTGCCGGCCAGCCAAGTGCGGTATGGTTTGGCTTCGGCAAGTTGTTTCTTCAGTTCGCCGTCATAATATATTTCGCCTTTCTCGGTGTCTATAAGCAGTATCTTGCCCGGTTGCAGGCGTCCTTTTTCCTTGATGTCTCCCGGCTCGAAATCCATCACGCCGACTTCGCTGGCCACTACCATCATGCCGCCCTGCGTAATCAGGTAGCGTGCAGGGCGCAGTCCGTTTCTGTCGAGCATGCCGCCTGCATAGCGCCCGTCGCTGAAAAGCAGTGCCGCCGGTCCGTCCCACGGCTCCATCAGGATGGAGTGGTATTCATAGAAAGCTTTCAGGTCTTCGCTGATGGGATTCTTTTCGTTGAAAGATTCCGGCACGAGCATGGCCATGGCGTGCGGCAGGCTCAGGCCCGACATGATGAGAAACTCGAGCACATTGTCCAGCGAGGCACTGTCGCTCATGCCCGGTTGCACGATGGGGCGTATCTCCCGGATGTCTCCCAGGGCGGGAGAGGAGAGTACACTCTCACGGGCTTCCATCCAGCCGCGGTTGCCGCGGATGGTATTGATTTCGCCGTTGTGTGCCAGCAGGCGGAAAGGCTGTGCCAGTCCCCAGGTGGGGAAAGTGTTGGTGCTGAAACGGGAGTGCACCAATGCCAGTCCGCTGGTGAAGTAGCTGTTGGTGAGGTCGGGGAAGTAGTTGCGCAACTGCAAGGAAGAGAGCATGCCCTTGTAGACGATGTTCTTCGTAGAGAGCGAGACGATGTAGAAATCCTCGCGGGTGGGGATGTCCGACTTGCGTATTCTGTTCTCTATCCTTTTCCTTATTATATAGAGTTTGCGGTCGGCGGTTTCGCTTTCCGTAAATCCGGTGATGAAAATTTGCTTGATGTCCGGTTCGTTGGCAAGAGCCGCTTCTCCCAATATTTCGGGGCAAGTGGGCACGTTGCGCAGATGCATCAGGGTCAATCCCTCCTTTTCAATCTCTTCGATAATGACGCTCAAGATGACAGCCTGGTCTTTTCCGTCTTTGGGAAGGAAAAGCAGGCCGGTGCCGTATTTTCCTTTCTCGGGAACGGGAATGCCCTGCAACAGAATGAATTCGTGCGGTATCTGCAGCATGATGCCGGCACCGTCTCCGGTTTTGTTGTCCGCCCCTTCCGCTCCACGGTGGCGCATGTTTTCCAGTACCTTCAATGCCGATTCTACCAGTTCATGTGATTTTCCTCCCTGGATATTGACCAGCATGCCTACTCCGCAGGCATCGTGCTCATGGGATGCCTCATACAAGCCCAACTGTTTGGGCTGTCGCTGGTAATCCTCTGCTTTTGTTTTGTTGTTAAAAAGTTCTTGTTTCATGATTATAAGCTTTCTTTATTGCTGTATAATATTGTTTGTGGTTTCAAAATGTTCGGCAAATATATGGTATTAATTGCAAAATGATAATATGTGTTCCTGCCTTCTTTCTTGCAAAATTCCTGCGATAGAAGATGAAGTTATGAATTGATAGAAAACACCCTCTGTTTTCTTTTAATCCTAAATCAAAATCAGACGGTTTGATTTGGATTTATAAATTGAGCCTTTTGCTTTTAAAATAATACTTTCTTTAACTTTTTGATGTAAAAACAACTTTTTTCTATTCTTTTGATAAATAAATAGTGGAAAGATTAACTTTATGTTCTTAAGAATATGTATATTTGCAACGCAAAATCAAATACTGATACATTATGTGTGGAATAGTAGGCTATATAGGTCAAAGGAAAGCCTACCCCATTCTTATCAAGGGTCTGAAGCGGTTGGAGTACCGTGGATATGATAGTGCGGGGGTAGCATTAATCAGTGATAACCGACAGTTGAACGTGTACAAAGCGAAAGGTAAGGTTTCGGAACTTGAAACTTTCGTTGCTCAAAAAGATATTTCCGGTAGCATTGGTATTGCACATACACGTTGGGCCACTCATGGAGAACCTTGTTCCGTCAATGCCCATCCCCATTATTCCTCTTCCGAACGCCTCGCCCTCATCCATAACGGCATTATTGAAAACTACGCCGTCCTTAAAGAAAAACTTCAAGCCAAAGGTTATGTATTTAAAAGCAGCACTGATACCGAGGTGCTGGTACAGCTCATTGAATACATTCAGGTGACAAACCATATTGACCTGCTGACGGCGGTGCAACTTGCCTTGCAGGAAGTGATTGGGGCGTATGCCATTGCGGTGCTCGACAAGGACAATCCGGATGGGATAATCGCTGCACGCAAGAGCAGTCCGCTGGTGGTGGGCATCGGTGAAGGAGAGTTTTTCCTGGCTTCGGATGCCACGCCGATTGTGGAATACACGGATAAGGTGGTGTATCTGGAAGACGAAGAGATTGCCCTCATCCGTCGGGGAGAGAAGCTGAAGGTTGTTAACCTGAAGAATGTGGAATGTCCGCACGAGGTAAAGACGGTAGCGCTCAATCTCGGCCAGCTGGAGAAGGGCGGTTATCCGCACTTCATGCTGAAGGAAATCTTCGAACAGCCCGGCTGCATTCACGACTGCATGCGCGGGCGTATCAATGTGGAGGGTACGAACGTGGTTCTTTCTGCAGTGATTGATTATAAGGAACGTCTGCTGGCGGCCAAACGCTTCGTCATCGTGGCATGCGGTACGTCATGGCATGCCGCCCTCATCGGCAAGCATTTGATTGAAAGCTTCTGCCGTATTCCGGTGGAGGTGGAGTATGCCAGTGAGTTCCGTTACCGCGACCCGGTGATTGACAGCAACGATGTGGTGATTGCCATCTCGCAAAGCGGTGAAACGGCCGATACGCTGGCTGCCGTGGAGCTTGCCAGAAACCGTGGGGCATTTATATACGGCATCTGCAATGCCGTCGGTTCCAGCATTCCCCGTGCCACGCACACGGGTTCCTATATCCACGTGGGACCGGAAATAGGGGTGGCATCCACCAAAGCCTTCACCGGGCAGGTAACGGTGCTTACCATGCTGGCCCTGACACTTGCCAAAGAGAAAAAGACGATGGACGAAGGGCAATACCTGGCAATTGTCAAGGAATTGGGACATATCCCCGACAAGATGAAGGAGGTCTTGAAACTGAACGACCGTATAGCGGAACTTTCCAAGATATTCACCTATGCACACAACTTTATCTATCTGGGACGCGGATACAGTTATCCCGTAGCCTTGGAAGGCGCCTTGAAGTTGAAGGAGATTTCGTATATCCATGCCGAAGGCTATCCTGCCGCCGAAATGAAGCACGGCCCCATTGCCCTGGTGGATGCCGAGATGCCGGTGGTGGTTATTGCCACCCGGAATGGGCTTTACGAAAAGGTGCTGAGCAATATCCAGGAAATAAAGGCGCGTAAAGGCAGGGTTATCGCCATTGTGACAAAGGGAGATACGGTCATCAGTAAAATAGCCGACACTTGCATCGAGCTTCCCGAAACAATGGAGTGCCTTGATCCGTTAATAACTACGGTACCTCTGCAATTACTTGCCTATCACATTGCCGTGTGCAAGGGAATGGATGTGGACCGGCCGAGGAATCTTGCGAAATCGGTGACTGTAGAATGAGGACATGTACAATTTACCATTTACAATGTACAATGTACAATGGGGCTGCGCTTGGGAGGGGTAAATGTAAATGGTAATTGTATGCTATAATAAGGAAAAGAAAATTGTACACTTAAAATTGTACATTGTAAATGGTAAATTGTAAATAAATAGATGGAACAACTGAAGCATGAATGCGGCGTCGCCATGATACGCCTGCTGAAACCGCTGGAGTACTATGAAGAGAAGTACGGAACATGGATGTACGGACTCAACAAGCTCTATCTCCTGATGGAGAAACAACACAACCGTGGGCAGGAAGGTGCCGGACTGGCCTGCGTGAAACTGGAAGCCAGTCCCGGCGAGGAATATATGTTCCGTGAGCGTGCTCTCGGCTCGGGCGCCATTACCGAAATTTTCGGTACGGTGCAGGGTCACTTCAAGGACTTGACCAAGGAACAGCTGCATGATGCGGACTATGCCAAGCGTGTGCTGCCCTTTGCAGGGGAGGTCTATATGGGACACCTGCGTTACTCCACTACCGGAAAGTCCGGCATCTCGTACGTGCACCCGTTCCTCCGGAGAAACAACTGGCGTGCCAAGAATCTTGCCCTCTGCGGCAACTTCAACATGACGAATGTGGATGAAATCTTCGCACGCATTACCGCCATCGGCCAGCATCCGCGCAAATATGCCGATACCTACATCATGCTGGAGCAGTTGGGACATCGCCTCGACCGCGAAGTGGAGCGCCTCTTCAACCTTGCCGAAGCGGAAGGGCTGGCAGGCATGGACATCACCCGTTATATAGAAAACCACATCGACCTTGCCAACGTACTGCGCACTTCGAGCAAGGAGTGGGACGGGGGATACGTGATGTGCGGACTTACCGGAAGCGGAGAGACTTTTGCCGTACGCGACCCATGGGGCATCCGTACAGCCTTCTGGTATCAGGACGACGAGATAGCGGTGCTTGCCAGCGAACGTCCCGTGATACAGACAGCCCTTAATGTTCCTGTCGAATCCATCAAGGAGCTGCAACCCGGACAAGCCATGTTTATCAACAAGGCCGGCAAGGTGCGCACCGTGCAAATCAACAAGCCGCGCGAGGTGAAACCTTGTTCCTTCGAGCGCATCTACTTCAGCCGGGGCAGTGATGTGGACATTTACCGGGAACGTAAACTGCTGGGTGAGAAACTTGTACCCAACATATTGAAAGCCATCGACAACGATGTGGACCATACCGTCTTCTCCTTCATCCCCAATACGGCGGAAGTCGCCTTCTACGGTATGTTGCAGGGATTGGACGACTACCTCAACGAGGAGAAGGTGCAGCAGATTGCCGCCTTGGGGCATAGTCCCAGCCACGACGAACTGGAGCATATCTTGTCGCGGCGCATACGGAGCGAGAAAGTGGCCATCAAGGACATCAAGCTGCGTACCTTCATTGCCGAAGGAAACAGCCGGAACGACCTTGCCGCCCATGTGTACGACATCACTTACGGAAGCCTTGTCCCGGGAGTGGATAATCTGGTCATCATCGACGACTCGATAGTGCGTGGAACCACCCTGAAGCAGAGCATCATCGGCATCCTTGACCGTCTGGAGCCAAAGAAGATAGTCATTGTAAGCTCTTCACCGCAGGTACGCTATCCCGACTACTACGGCATCGATATGGCTAAGATGAGCGAATTCATCGCCTTCAAGGCTGCTGTGGAACTGCTGAAGGAGCGCGAGATGCGCGATGTAATTGCCGCCGCCTACCGCAAGTCCAAGGAGCAGGTAGGCCTGCCCAAAGAACAGATGGTGAATTACGTGAAGGAGATTTATGCTCCTTTCACTGATGAGGAAATCTCTGCCAAGATGGTGGAGCTTCTTACTCCGAAAGGGACGAAAGCCAAAGTGCAGATTGTCTACCAGCCTCTCGAGGGGCTGCATGAGGCCTGCCCCAAGCATCCGGGTGACTGGTACTTCAGCGGCGATTATCCTACGCCGGGCGGTGTGAAGCTGCTGAACAAGGCATTTATTGATTATATAGAACAAGTTTATCAATTTTAATTGAATCAATGAGAAATGTAACTCTAATCCTCGACGACGGGAGCCGCTTCCACGGCAAGTCGTTCGGCTTTGAAAAACCGGTAGCGGGAGAGGTGGTCTTCAACACAGCCATGACGGGTTATCCCGAAAGCCTGACCGACCCTTCGTATGCCGGACAGCTGATGACGCTCACCTATCCGTTGGTGGGCAATTACGGTGTGCCGCCTTTTACTCTCGAACCGAATGGGCTTGCCACTTTTATGGAGAGCGAGCATATCCATGCCGAAGCCATTATTGTAAGCGATTATAGCGAAAATTATAGCCATTGGAATGCCGTGGAAAGCCTCGGTGACTGGCTGAAGCGCGAACAGATTCCGGGAATCACGGGTATCGATACCCGCGAACTGACAAAGGTGCTTCGCGAGCATGGGGTGATGATGGGACGTATCGCCTTTGATGATGAATCGGATGAAATGCCTGAGGCCTCTTATGCCGATGTGAATTATGTGGATAAAGTTAGCTGCAAGGAGGTTATCCGTTACAACGAAGGAACCGGTAAGAAGAAAGTGCTCCTTGTGGATTGCGGCGTCAAGCATAACATCATCCGCTGCCTGCTGAAACGTGACGTGGAAGTGATTCGCGTTCCCTGGGACTATGATTATACTGGGATGGAGTTCGACGGATTGTTCATCTCCAACGGCCCTGGCGACCCCGATACCTGCGATGCTGCCGTGCAGCATATCCGCAAGGCAATGCAGAACGAGAAACTGCCCATCTTCGGCATCTGTATGGGAAACCAGTTGCTTTCCAAAGCTGGGGGCGCCAAGATATACAAATTGAAATACGGCCACCGCAGCCATAACCAACCGGTGCGTATGGTGGGTACGGAACGTTGCTTCATCACCTCACAGAATCATGGGTATGCCGTAGACAACAATACGCTGACAGAAGACTGGGAACCGCTTTTCATCAATATGAACGATGGTTCTAATGAAGGAATCCGCCACAAATGCAATCCCTGGTTCTCCGCACAGTTTCATCCCGAAGCTGCCAGCGGGCCGACGGATACGGAGTTTCTTTTTGATGACTTTGTGAAGTTGCTTTAGTAAGAGAATTTTATCAAGAATGGTTGTGTTTGTAATCTCTTGATAATCAGTATGTAAAAGACGGTATAATGAGTCCCGTACTGAATGTCATTCAGTCCCAGAGTGAATACCTTTCAGTCCTATACTGAATGCCATTCAATTAGTGACTGATTGTGTAAGGTAAGAGAAAGATAAGATTTTATTACTACTATTACATTTTTAATAAACAGATATGCAAATGAAAGAAAACAATATAAAGAAAGTCCTGCTGCTCGGTTCCGGTGCACTGAAAATCGGTGAGGCAGGAGAATTTGACTACTCCGGTTCGCAGGCGCTCAAGGCATTGAAGGAGGAAGGCATCTACACGGTTCTCATCAATCCGAACATTGCCACGGTGCAGACCTCGGAAGGAGTTGCCGACCAGATTTACTTCCTGCCCGTCACTCCTTACTTCGTGGAGAAGGTGATAGAGAAGGAGCGCCCGGACGGCATCATGCTTGCTTTTGGCGGACAGACGGCACTGAACTGCGGTGTCTCCCTCTATAAAGACAAGATTTTCGAGAAGTACGGCGTGACGGTTCTCGGCACTCCCGTGCAGGCCATCATTGACACGGAGGACCGTGAAATCTTTGTGCAGAAACTGAATGAGATTGATGTGAAGACCATCAAGAGCGAAGCCGTGGAGAATGCGGCGGATGCCCGTCGCGCAGCCCGGGAACTGGGATACCCGGTCATTGTCCGTGCCGCATATGCGCTTGGCGGACTGGGTTCGGGCTTCTGCGACAATGAAGAAGAGCTGAATGTGCTGGTGGAGAAAGCCTTCTCCTTCTCCCCGCAGGTGCTGGTGGAGAAATCGCTGAAGGGATGGAAGGAAGTGGAATACGAGGTGGTGCGCGACCGCTTCGACAACTGCATCACGGTCTGCAACATGGAGAACTTCGACCCCCTGGGCATCCATACGGGTGAGTCCATCGTTATTGCCCCGTCACAGACGTTGAGCAATACGGACTATCATAAATTGCGTGAACTCGCTATCCGCATTATCCGTCACATCGGCATTGTGGGAGAGTGTAACGTGCAGTATGCCTACGACCCGATGAGCGAGGACTACCGGGTAATCGAGGTAAATGCACGCTTGAGCCGTTCGTCTGCACTTGCCTCTAAAGCAACGGGTTATCCGTTGGCATTTGTAGCGGCAAAACTCGGCTTGGGCTATGGCTTGTTCGACTTGAACAACTCTGTGACAAAGACCACAAGCGCTTTCTTCGAACCCGCCCTGGACTATGTGGTTTGCAAGATACCGCGTTGGGATTTGGGCAAGTTCCACGGGGTGGACAAAGAGCTGGGTTCGAGCATGAAGTCGGTAGGCGAGGTGATGGCTATCGGCCGTACTTTCGAGGAAGCCATCCAGAAGGGGCTTCGCATGATAGGCCAGGGCATGCACGGCTTCGTAGAGAACAAGGAACTGGTGATTGCCGATTTGGACAAGGCTCTGCGCGAACCGACGGACAAGCGTATCTTTGTCATCTCCAAAGCCTTCCGTGCCGGGTATACGGTGGACCAGGTACACGAATTGACCAAGATAGACCGTTGGTTCCTGGAGAAGTTGATGAACATCATGGATACCAGCAGGGAACTGCACTCTTTTATGGCTGATGGAGAGTTGCCAATGATTCCCGTGGACTTATTGCGTAAAGCCAAAGTACAAGGCTTCTCTGATTTCCAGATAGCCCGTGCCCTCGGCTTGGAACAAGCAATGGACGGCGAAGAAGCCATCCTTGCCGTCCGCAATTTCCGCAAGAGTGCAGGCATTCTGCCCGTAGTGAAGCAGATAGATACCCTTGCCGCCGAATATCCCGCACAGACCAACTATCTCTACCTGACGTATAGCGGCACGGCAAATGATGTCCGTTACCTCGGCGACCGCAAGTCCATTGTCGTATTGGGCTCCGGCGCCTACCGCATCGGTTCTTCCGTAGAGTTCGACTGGTGCGGCGTGCAGGCCCTGAACACCATCCGCCAGGAAGGCTACCGCAGTGTCATGATAAACTACAACCCCGAAACCGTGTCTACGGACTATGACATGTGCGACCGTCTTTACTTCGACGAGCTCACCTTCGAGCGCGTGATGGATATTCTCGAACTGGAGAATCCCCACGGGGTGATTGTCTCTACCGGTGGTCAGATACCGAATAACCTTGCCCTGCGCCTCGATGCGCAGAAGGTACCTATTCTCGGCACAAGCGCCAGGAGCATCGACAATGCCGAGGACCGTGACAAGTTCTCCGCCATGCTCGACCGCATTGGTGTAGACCAACCCGAATGGCGGGCGCTGACCTCCCTGGAGGACATCAACGCCTTTGTGGATAAGGTGGGCTTCCCGGTATTGGTCCGTCCTTCCTACGTATTGTCCGGCGCTGCGATGAACGTCTGTTCCAACCGGGAGGAGCTGGAACGCTTCCTGAAGCTGGCGGCGAATGTCAGCAAGAAACATCCCGTAGTGGTGAGCCAGTTCATTGAGCATGCCAAGGAGGTGGAGATGGATGCTGTGGCGCAAGATGGAGAGATTATCGCGTACGCCATCAGTGAGCATATCGAGTTTGCCGGAGTGCATTCCGGTGACGCCACTATCCAGTTCCCGCCACAAAAGTTGTATGTGGAGACGGTGCGCCGCATCAAGCGCATCAGCCGCGAGATTGCCCGTGAGCTGAACATCTCCGGTCCGTTCAATATCCAGTATCTGGCACGCGAGAACGACATCAAGGTGATTGAGTGCAACCTCCGCGCCAGCCGTTCGTTTCCGTTTGTCAGCAAGGTGCTGAAGATAAACCTTATTGAACTTGCCACGAAGGTGATGCTCGGCATTCCGGTACAGAAGCCGGACAAGAATCTGTTCGATTTGGATTATGTAGGCATCAAGGCGAGCCAGTTCTCCTTCAACCGTCTGCAGAAGGCCGACCCGGTACTGGGGGTGGATATGGCAAGTACGGGCGAGGTGGGTTGCATCGGCAGCGATACTTCCTGCGCCATTCTCAAGGCGATGCTCTCCGTGGGATATCGTATTCCAGAGAAAAATATCCTGCTTTCTACCGGTACTCCGAAGCAGAAAGTGGACATGCTTTCTGCCGCGCGTATGCTTCAGAAGAAGGGGTATAAGATATTTGCCACGGGTGGTTCCAGCAATTTCCTTACGGAGAACGGTGTGGAGAATACGCGCGTCTACTGGCCCAGCGAACCCGAACGCCAGCCGCAGGCACTCGACATGCTGCACCGCAAGGAGATAGACATGGTTGTCAATATTCCGAAGAACCTCACCGCAGGCGAGTTGGATAACGGCTACAAGATACGCCGCGCCGCCATCGACCTCAATATTCCTTTGATAACGAATGCCCGTCTGGCAAGTGCGTTCATCAATGCATTCTGCACGATGACGCCAGATGATTTGGCCATCAAGTCGTGGGCAGAGTACAAATGATAATTTAATTTGCTATCTTTGCTGAAAACTAAGTTCGATGGAAACAATTTTGACCCAATACTATCAATCTCCTTATGGCGAGTTGCTCCTCGGCTCTTTCGGCGATAAACTCTGCCTATGCGACTGGATGCTGAACGAGAAACGTAGAGTAACCGTTGATAAGCGCATACGGCAGGCGCTGCATGCCGATTATGAGGAAGGCACTTCGGAAGTGATTGCAAGGGCAATCATTCAGTTGGATGAGTATTTTGCCCGTAAGCGGACCATATTCGATGTTCCACTGCTTGCAGTCGGAACAGAATTCCAGCGGACGGTGTGGCAGGAGTTGCAGAACATCCCTTACGGAAAAACAGTGTCCTACGGCGAGCTTTCACGAAAGCTGGGCAATCCGAAAGCCGTACGTGCGGTGGCGGCTGCCAATGGGGCAAATGCCCTCTCCATACTCATCCCCTGCCATCGTGTGGTGGGCAGCAACCATACGCTGATAGGCTATGCCGGTGGACTGGCAGCCAAACAAGGGATGCTGGCATTGGAAGCGGACTCTTGCGACGGACCGTCAGGCTCCCGTATAGGACAGCTGTTTTGAGGTCAGGTTTGTTTCTGGTATTCCGCCGGTGTCATCCCCGTCATACGTTTGAAGAACTTCGAGAAGAACGACGGATTGGGAAAGTTCAGTTCGTCTGATATTTGAAACACCAGTAGATTACTGTGTTTCAGCAATACTTTGGCTTCGAGGATAACTGCTTGATTAATCCATTGCATCACGGTTTGTCCGCTTGTTTCACGTATCACCGAGCTCAGATAGTGCGGTGTCAGGCATAGCTTGTCGGCATAGAAGTTGACGTTGCGTTCGTGCTTGCTGTGTTGGTTCACCAAAGCGATGAAGCGGCGGAATAGCTCTTCCTGGCGTGAAAGGCGTGCCGGAGTTGACTTGCATGTGTGCTCGTGGATATACTTAAGGTTATAGAGAAGTGAGACAATCAAGTGCTGTACAGCTCCGCGGCGGTAGGGCAAACAATGTAGTATATTCCACAATAAAGAGAAGAAGCTGCTGATGTGTGCCCATTCCTCGTTGTTGCATGAAAGGCGGATTCCGTTTCGTGTATAAGCTTCCGAAAGAATGGAATTCTGTAGTACGGGCAGAAAATTGGCAGTGGGCATGATGACTTGGAATTCGTAGTCGGGACTGACTTCCGATATTTCTATCAGCGAATTGTCAGGGATGATAATAATATCGTGGGCTGTAGCTTCATATTCGATAAGATTGATGGAGATTCGGCCCTTACCTTGCATGATGCGTACAATCCTTCCTTCTTTGGCACGATAAGGTTGCTGGGTGCGGAATAGCCTGAATCCCATTGCTTGAAAACTGATGACCATTCCCAAATCGTCGTTTATAAATCTGTATTCGGAATGTTCTATAAAATCCGGATTGTTGCGGATGTCCTCGAATGCGACGCTTATCGGTTTGTTCTTTTCCATATCTTTCCCTTTATGAATAATGTATATTTCCACCGCAAAGATAATAAAGTGTTCCTATTATTTGTCTTTTTCTACGAAATGTCGTACTATTAGAACATCTTTGCGCACAAATGGATTGTAAGGTTATAGGGTTATGCCTTTATCTTTGCATGTGTATAGAACAAAACCATGTAGAATAAACAAGAAACAGAATGGATATGAAACGAACCGTTTTCTTTTTTACCCTTTCTCTTGCCGCCATGCTGGCACATGCCCAGCTCACGTTGGAAGAGTGCCAGCGCCGGGCGCAAGACAATTATCCGTTGGTCAGGCAATACGGACTGATAGAAAAGGCACGCGGGTACGACCTCTCCAATGCCGGAAAAGGTTACTTGCCCCAGTTTTCCCTATCCGGCAAGGCCACGTACCAGAGTGACATCACCCGGCTACCGGTCGAAATCCCTAATCTCGACATCAAGACTGCTTCGAAAGACCAGTACCAGGTGATGCTCGAAGTGCAGCAGACCCTCTGGGATGGTGGGGATATACGTTCCAGAAAACGATTGACGCGTGCCGCCTCGGAAGTGGAACTGGAAAAACAGCATGTAGACATGTATGCCTTGACTGACCGGGTGAACCAGCTCTTTTTCGGCATCCTGCTGTTGGACGAACAGCTGAAACAGAACAGCCTCTTGCAAGAAGATTTAGGAAGAACCCACAAGCAGGTAGCCGACTATATAGCCAATGGCATCGCCACCCTGAGCGACCTGGATGCAGTCAGCGTAGAGCAACTGAACACCAGGCAGCACCGTGTGGAATTGGAGACCACCCGCCGTGCATACCTCAGCATGCTTGCTGCCTTTACGGGCAAGGACCTCTCTTCCGAAACGGTTTTATTGAAACCGGCTGCCGAAGAAAACATAGACCGGCAGATGAACAACCGTCCCGAACTTCGTTGGTACGATGCGCAGGGAGAGCAACTCCACCAGCAGGAGGCAGCCTTGAACACCCGGTTGATGCCGCGTTTCGGCCTTTTTGTACAAGGGGCATACGGCAATCCGGGATTGAATATGCTGAAAGATGAATTCAACGCCTATTACATGGCGGGGGTGCGCATGTCCTGGAATTTCGGCAGTCTGTATACGTTGAAGAACGACCGCCGCAGGATAGACAATACCCGCCAACAGATAGAGACCGGCCGGGATGTGTTCCTTTTCAACATTCGCCTGCAGGCTACGCAGCAGGATGCGGGCATTGTATCCATGCGCCGCCAGATGGCGGATGATGACGAGATTATCCGTCTGCGTGGGAATATCCGCCGTGCAGCCGAGGCCAAGGTGCAGAACGGGACAATGACCGTGACCGATATGCTGCGGGAGATTACCAACGAAAGTATGGCACGACAGACCAAGGCATTGCATGAGGTGCAGTTGCTGATGAACATCTGGCAGCTGAAATATACGCTGAACAATTAATGACTATAATCCGTAATTTATAACTTGAAATAGTATGAAATCATTGAAATTATTTCCTTTTTTATTTCTCCTTGCCGCCTGTACCGGCGGTACTCCGAAATATGATGCGACGGGAACGTTCGAGGCTACCGAAGTCATCGTTTCTGCCGAGGCGTCTGGAAAATTGCTGAGTTTCGACATCGAGGAAGGCACGACACTGAAAGACGGGCAGGAGGTAGGCATTATAGATACCGTCCAACTCTATCTGAAGAAACTCCAGTTGGAGGCCAGTGTCAAGTCCGTGGAAGGCCAGCGGCCTGATATCCTGAAGCAAGTAGCCGCCACTCAGGAACAGATTGTGCAGGCACGGCGCGAGCGCGACCGTGTGTCCAACCTGCTCCGTGTGGGTGCCGCCAACCAGAAGCAACTGGATGATGCCGAGTCCCTTCTCGAAGTCCTCCGCAAGCAGCTCGACGCACAGAACTCCACCCTGCGCAACAGTGACCGGAGCCTGACGTGGCAAAGTTCCTCTGTCGGCATCCAGGTGGCGCAGATAGAAGACCAGTTGCGCAAATGCCACATCACCTCTCCGCTGACGGGAACCGTCCTTGCCCAATATGCCGAAGCCGGAGAACTGGCTGCTCCCGGCACCCCTCTTTTCAAAGTGGCGGATATGGAGCAGATTTACCTCCGTGCCTACATCACCTCCGAGCAGCTTGCCGAAATCAAGCTGGGGCAGCAAGTGAAGGTTTATGCGGATTATGGAAAGGAAGTGCGGAAAGAATACCCCGGCATCGTCACCTGGATTTCCGATACGTCCGAGTTCACTCCAAAAACTATCCTGACGAAAGACGAGCGCGCCAATCTGGTCTATGCTGTAAAGATTGCCGTGAAGAATGACGGGATGCTGAAAATAGGAATGTATGGAGGCTGTAACTTTAACTAATATCTCCAAACGTTACGGCAGCGTGGAAGCCCTGCGGGGTGTCTCTCTGTCAGTGGCTCCCGGTGAGCTTTTCGGCATCATCGGGCCGGACGGTGCGGGCAAGACATCGCTTTTCCGCATCCTCACCACTTTGCTGCTTGCCGACGGAGGCTCGGCTTCGGTCTGCGGTCTGGATGTGGTGAAGGACTACAAAGCCATCCGCAGGCGGGTGGGGTATATGCCCGGACGCTTCTCCCTCTATCCGGACTTGACGGTGGAGGAGAATCTCAATTTCTTCGCCACCGTCTTCCACACCACCATCGAGGAGAATTATGATTTGGTGCGCGACATTTACCGGCAGATAGAACCTTTCCGCAAGCGCCGCGCCGGAGCGTTGTCCGGCGGCATGAAGCAGAAACTCGCCCTTAGCTGTGCCCTTATCCATAAACCGGATGTCCTCTTTCTGGACGAACCCACTACGGGCGTCGACCCCGTGTCCCGCAAGGAATTCTGGGGAATGCTTCGCCGACTGAAGGAGCAGGGTATCACCATCATTGCTTCCACCCCCATCATCGACGAAGCGCGCCAATGCGACCGCATCGCCTTCATCAACGAAGGAGAGATAAAAGGCATCGATACCCCCGACCGTATCCTGACACGCTTTGCGGGCATCCTCTGCCCTCCGGGCTTACAGCACGAACGGGTGGAAAACCACGAAAACAAGGTGATTGAGGTGGAAGGGTTGACCAAGCGGTTCGGTAATTTCACCGCTGTAGACCACATCTCCTTCCAAGTCCATCGGGGCGAGATTTTCGGTTTCCTGGGAGCCAACGGGGCAGGCAAGACCACCGCCATGCGCATGCTTACGGGACTTAGCCGCCCCACCGGCGGCAAGGCATGTGTGGCAGGTTTCGATGTGGCTTCCCAACCCGAAGAAGTGAAGAAGAACATCGGCTACATGAGCCAGAAATTTTCCCTTTACGAAGACCTCAAGGTGTGGGAGAATATCCGCCTCTTTGCCGGTATCTACGGCATCCCCGAAGCGGAGATTGCCCCCAAGACGGATGAGCTGCTCCTCCGCCTCGGGCTGGAAAAGGAACGGGATACACTGGTGAAAAGCCTTCCGCTGGGCTGGAAGCAGAAGCTGGCCTTCTCCGTCTCCATCTTCCACCGTCCCAAGATTGTCTTTCTGGATGAGCCTACGGGTGGGGTGGACCCTGCCACGCGCCGCCAGTTCTGGGAGCTGATTTACCAGGCTGCCGACGAGGGCATCACCGTCTTTGTCACCACCCACTTTATGGACGAGGCGGAGTATTGCGACCGCATCTCCATCATGGTAGACGGCGTCATCCGTGCACTCGACACTCCCGGGGAGCTGAAACGGCAGTTCAATGCCACTACGATGGACGATGTATTCCAACAACTGGCTCGTCAAGCTGTGCGAACCGCCGACTGAAAATCCGTGAAATCCGCATTATCCGAGCCTAAATATAAATATAGACAATGAAACAATTCATATCTTTCATCCGAAAAGAGTTCTTCCATATCTTCCGCGACCGGCGCACGATGCTGATTCTGCTGGGCATGCCCATCGTGCAGATAATCCTTTTCGGTTTTGCCATCACCACCGAGGTGAAGAACGTGCGTGTGGCGGTGCTCGACCCGTCGAATGACGTAGTTACCCGCCGTATCATCGACCGCATGGATGCAAGCGAATACTTCACCGTCATCCGCCGCCTGCATTCTCCCGCCGATATGGAGGCTTCTTTCGGAAGAGGGGAGATTGACATGGCGCTTGTTTTCAGCGAGCGTTTCTCGGACAAGCTTTATACCGGCGAGGCGCGCGTGCAGCTTGTCTCCGACGCCACAGACCCCAATATGGCGACTATGCAGGCAGGCTATGCCGCAAACATCATCTCCTCTGCCGGGCAGGAGATGCTTCCGCCGGGAGTGCATGCCGCTGCCATTGTACCCCAGCTCAAGCTGCTGTACAATCCGCAGATGAAGAGTGCCTACAACTTCGTGCCGGGTGTCATGGGGCTTATTCTGATGCTGATTTGCGCCATGATGACCTCCATCTCCATTGTGCGCGAGAAGGAGAAGGGGACGATGGAGGTCCTGCTGGTTTCTCCCGTCAAACCGCTTTTCATCATTCTGGCAAAGGCGGTGCCCTATTTTGTGCTGTCGTTTGTCAACTTGACCACCATTCTTCTGCTTTCGGTCTATGTGCTCAATGTTCCCGTGGCGGGCAGCTTGTTCTGGCTGGTGGTGGTGTCGCTGCTATTCATCTTTGTCTCCCTGGCGCTGGGGCTGCTGATTTCCACGGTCACCCGGACGCAGGTTGCCGCCATGCTGGTGTCCGGACTGATGCTGATGATGCCCACCATGTTGCTTTCGGGCATGATATTCCCCATTGAGAGTATGCCCGTTATCTTGCAGGCCATTTCAGCTGTGCTTCCTGCACGCTGGTATATCCAGGCGGTGCGTAAGCTGATGATTGAGGGAGTGGATGTTTCGCTTGTGCTGATGGAGGTCGGCATACTTGCCACGATGGCGGTATTGCTGATAACGGTGAGTTTCAAGAAATTCAAGCATCGGCTTGAGTAAAGAGCGGATATGAATTTTATATTAATTATTCAGGCAGAAGAACATAAGGACAAAAGGATACGGGAAATCTGTTCTTTTGTTCTTATGTCTAAAATCTTTAAAATATCGTCTTATGATAAAGTTTCTCATTGAAAAGGAATTCAAGCAGTTGTTCCGCAACTCCTTCCTGCCCAAGCTGATTTTCATTTTCCCGTGCATGATTATGATACTGATGCCCTGGGCCGCCAATCTGGAGATAAAGAACATCAATCTGAATATAGTGGACAATGACCACAGCGTCTTGTCTCGCCGTCTGGTAGATAAAATCGGTGCATCCACTTATTTCCGCCTGACAGCGCTTCCCGATACATATGATGAGGCTTTGCTGGCCATTGAAGCAGGTTCGGCAGATGTCGTGCTGGAGATTCCCCGTGATTTCGAAAAGGATTGGGTGAAGGGAGAGGCGCCCCGCCTGCTGGTGGCGGCCAATGCCGTGAACGGCACGAAGGGCAGTCTGGGAGGATCCTACTTGTCTTCCATCATCAGTGACTATACCTGTGAACTGGGTTCGGAGTCGTCTTCGCAAGGGCTTGCCGGGAAGCCGCTTTCCCGGGTGGACATCACTACGCAGAACCTTTACAACCCCACGCTGAACTACAAGCTTTTCATGATTCCTGCCCTCATGGTGATGCTGCTGACGCTGATTTGCGGTTTTCTCCCTGCCCTCAATGTGGTGGGCGAGAAGGAGGTGGGCACCATCGAGCAGATAAATGTCACCCCCGTCGGCAAGTTCACTTTCATTGCCGCCAAGCTGATACCTTACTGGCTGATAGGTTTTGTGGTGCTGACCATCTGTTTCGTTCTGGCATGGGTACTTTACGGCATTCTGCCGGCGGGACATTTCCTCACTATCTACGGCATGGCGCTGTTTTTTCTACCGGTGGTGTCGGGGTTCGGGCTGGTCATATCCAATCATTCGACCACGTTGCAGCAGGCCATGTTTGTCATGTGGTTCTTCATGCTTATCCTTATTCTGATGAGTGGTCTTTTCACCCCTATCCACAGTATGCCTGAGTGGGCGCAATGGATTACGTGCATCAATCCGCTACGCTATTTTGTGGAGGCGATGCGTACCATCTATCTCCGTGGCGGCGGATTTGTCGAACTGCTTCCGCAACTGGGAGCCGTGTTGGTCTTTGCATTGGTCTTCAATCTGTGGGCGGTAAAAAGTTATAAGAAAAGTAGTTAACTGATTTTTCTTTATTATTATCCTATTTGGCTCTCTTTTTTGAAGAAGGGCTACACCATTTGCCTTGGATAGCTACACCCTTTTGTGTTTAAGGCTACACCATGAGAAGGAAAAGGTGTAGCCCTTTTATTATGGATAATAAAAGCTGTTTTTTGTGCGGAAAAAAAGGTGCAAGTAGTGATATGTATCTAATGATAAAGACAACTGTTATACTTGTCAATTAATTGATAGAGTTTATATGATATCTATCAGTTCCCTTATTGGAAAAAACTCTTATCTTTGCACGCGAATAAATAAATATCTTATACCAAAATGAATACACGAACTACTTATCTTGCCTCGAAACCGCATTATGAGATTCTTGACGGACTTCGTGGCGTGGCGGCTGTCATGGTTATTATCTTCCATCTTTTTGAAGCACATGCAGGTGGCAGCCATCTTACTCAAATTATCAATCATGGTTATCTGGCAGTGGATTTCTTCTTCATGCTTTCCGGTTTTGTTATCGGCTATGCTTATGATGACCGTTGGAACCGGATGACCGTGGGCACTTTCTTCAAACGCCGTATCATCCGCCTGCATCCTATGGTGATTATGGGAAGCATTGTGGGCGCTGCCTTTTTCTATTTTCAGGAGTCGTCTTGTTTTCCACCTATCGAGAATACGTCCATCGGAACAATGCTGCTGGTGATGTTGCTGGGCTGTACCTTGCTTCCTCTTCCGCTGAAGTTCGACATTCGCGGCTGGACGGAAATGCATCCGTTGAATGGCCCGGCATGGTCGCTCTATTATGAATATATCGGTAATATCCTGTATGCGTTGTTTGTACGCAAGTTCAATAAGGTGGCCCTGTCGGTGCTGGTATTTGTGGCAGGGTGTTTTACGGTGTACCGTTGTCTGACTGCTCCTGCCGGCGATATTGTGGGTGGTTGGGCCTTGAACTGGGAACAGCAGTATGTGGGTATGGTCCGGCTGATGTATCCGTTCTTCGGCGGATTGCTTCTGTCACGCCTCGGCTGGCTGATACGGCTTGAAAAGCGTGCTTTCTGGTGGTGCAGCCTGCTGATTGTGGTGGTTCTTTCCATTCCCCGTATCGGAGGTGAGGATGGTTACTGGATGAACGGGCTTTACGAGGCTTTCTGTATTATCTGCATCTTCCCGGTCATTGTTTCGATGGGAGCGGGCGGCAAGGTGACCGGTAAGCGCTCTACTGCCGTATGCAAGTTCCTGGGAGATATTTCCTATCCGATTTATATCACCCATTATCCGCTGGTATATACTTATACGGCTTGGGTATGCAACAATAACGCTACAATGGCGGAAGGTATCCCTTATATGATACTTACTTTCGTGGGAGCCGTTGTCCTTGCTTATGCTTGTTTGAAACTGTACGACGAACCGGTGCGCAAGTGGCTGACAGACCGTTTTCTGAAAGGGAAGAAGAAATAGTTCCGTATGGCTATGGATATAAAAAATCTCCCGTTGCATTATCTTGTGCAGCGGGAGATTTTCTTTTTAATGGCCGGGCGTTATTTTACGTCGATGAATTTCTTGGCCTTTTCTTTTTCTGCTTCTGTAAACTTAGGCAATGTAATGTTCAACACGCCGTTTTCTACATGGGCGCCAATCTTTTCCTTATCGACATCGTCCGGAAGAATCATGGTTTGCTGGAACTTGGTGTATGAGAATTCGCGGCGCAAGTAGCGGCCTTCCTTCTTTTCGTCCTTGTTGTTCTCTTCCTTGCTTTCTGTTTTCTTTTCCATGCTGATGACCAGATTGTTTTCTTCATCGATGTGAACGTTGAAGTCTTCTTTTGTCATACCGGGAGCAGCCAATTCAACTTTGTACTCTTTTGCTGTTTCGAATACGTTGATGGCAGGGGCGGTGGCATTTGCTTTTACCATCCAATCATTGTCAAAGAAATCATTAAAAATACTCGGTAACCAATTTTGGTTTCTTCTTACAGGCATCATAGTTATAGTCTCCTATTGTTTAAGTTAAACATGCTGTTTAGTTTTGAACTCCGGTTCTTTGTCTTCGGGTGTCTGCCTTTTGGGTTTTCACCATCCGTTTCTTGAACCGTCGTTCGCTAACAATATTGCAAACCTTATGCCAACCAGTTTTCACTGACTTTATTGACTATTTGTCATTGAAAAACTGACTTATTTGCTTGTTTAATGCCATTTTGCTATCTTATTTATTAAAAATTGATAGATTTTCAGACTAATTTAAAACGCATTCTCCAACGCTTGGCTTCTTCGTCCCAATCGTGACTGATGATTTTGAAGGTTCCGATTTCTGATGTATTCTCCACATGTACTCCGATGCAGAGGCATTCGTCGTAATCGCCTACTTTCACGACACGTACCGTTTCCGAAGCACCATCGGGCAGGCGTTCCAAGTCGAAACGTCCTTGCGCTTCCTCTTGCGTAATGAATTCTGTTGTGACGGGCAGCTGTCGGGCGATTACCTCGTTTACGGCCTCTTCCAGCTTCTTTATTTCTTCTTCTGTGGGGCAGGCGGCAAGGAGATAGTCCAGCTTGCTCTTCTTCCGTTCTATGTGTGCTGATATGGAGCGGCCGCAACCGAATAACCTTATCATGGTCTGGTTGATGATGTGCTCCGTGGTGTGCATAGGAGGGTACTCCTGCTTGTTGTGGTCATTGAGATGAGGTTGTTGTTCCATGTATAATTTCAATAGTTGATATATATTTGATATTTTATCGTTTGAGGTTGGCCAGCACTTCTTCTTTCAGGATGCTGTATATATGTATATCTGTATATTCTCCAGAAGCCAGCAGTTCTCCGCAACGTTCTGTTCCCTCATGGACGAAACCGAGGCGAACCGGTACGGCGTTACTGGCTGCATTGCCCACGGCACAGCGAATTTGTATCCGCTTTATCTCTTTTTCTTGTACGGCCCACAGACACAGCTTGCGGACACTTTCAGTAATGATGCCCCGATGCTGGTATTCCGGCAGTAGCCAATAGCCGAGTTCTGTACGGTGGTTGTCGAAATCGGAGAAATGGAAACCTATCAGTCCGCAGATTTCATGTTGTTGGTTCCAAATACCGAATATTGGCTCATTTCGTTCGGCAGGAGCAGATAATACCTGACGTAAAAAAGCTTCTTCATCAGCTATTGTGCGCATATTATCCACAAATGGCAGCCATGTTCTTAAGTAGTCCCGGTGTGTGTCGATGGCATGGTAGATGGCTGCGGCATCTTCTATTCTGATTTCCTGCAGATAAATGTCCGGAAGGATGGGGAAGGAAATGGGAGAGGGGAGGATATGTACGTCTCCTGATTGGGACAGCTGTATCCTTTCCTTGATTTTTCCCCAGGCATGTGTATCGAACAGACAGCTTTCGCGCATGGTGTGATACATTTCCTTGAATCGGGACATGGGGATAGTGAAGCTCAATAAGTCCGCTTCGAAGTATGGGCGGACGGAGGGGTCGAAGAATCCCAGGAAAGTACGTTTCCCTTGTTTCCGGTTTTCAATGATGGTTTGGGTAATGACGGAACAGCAGCCGGAGCCGAATGGGGCTGCTACGGCATCCGATGCATTGTTGTCGAAGAAGGTCCATGTCGCCAGTCCGGATAGAATGTCGGGAGTTGGCAGGAACAGCAGTCCTTCCACTTCATCAAAGGAAGGTATCTTGTCTATGCGGGCAAAATGCAGATAGGCTTTGTCAGTTCTGGAAATCTGTAGCTCATTGACAAAATCTACCACCATTTCGGGAGTCTTCTTGTATTTCTCTTTCAAAGAGACAAACCCCGGGACGCGCTCGGGCATTTCAGTAAATCCGGTATAGAACTTGCCTCCTCCGCAGGTAATTGTTTTGTTGCTGAGACTGACGATTTTGCCGTCTCTGACTTGTTTCATGCATTTGAAGAGACAACCGGTTACTTTCTCTGTAGATGCCCCCATTCGGTCTGAATACCAAAAGGCGATGGGGAGTTCGGCGTGTTGGCCGAAAGCTTCCTGATAATTGGCAATAAATGTGTGTATATCCATGATGCTCGGATGATATTTATGATATGGTCTTTCTTTGGATTTTCCGTAAAGGTAATTCAATATTTTGATTCTTTTGCTTGCAGTATGCCTTTTTATCACTCTGCTTTCGAGCTTTTAATGATAGTAGAATAGGTTTTTATGGTATTTTAATTACTTTTGCATGAGGATTCTCAAAAAGTATTGCCTTTAACTAATCGGAAAGCCGGATGAAAAATATAATCATATTCTTGTGTCTTTGTACCATCTGTATGTGCCGCCTTCATGCTGCAGACAGCAGCCGGGCGGATTCTTTGCTGCTGAAACTGGACCAGGCGATAAAGGAGCGTCCCATATACATGGAGCAGAAAGAGCTGAAACTGGTGGAACTGAAAAGACAGTTGCATCGGCAGATACCGGATGAAGAACGTTTTGCCATTCTTGGCACATTGCTGGATGAGTACCGTTCGTTCAATACGGATTCTGCATTGCACATGGCCGAGGAAAGGGAACAGATAGCCATACGTCTTGGAAACCGGGAATACATAGACAATGCCCGCATGAATAAAGCAGATGTTTTGGGAATGACCGGTATGTATAAGGAAGTTATGGATTTGATGCGGAATATCCATATAGACCGGTTACCGGTGGATATCCATCCATATTATTACCATATCTACCGTACGGTCTATGGCCTTATGGCCGATTATGCCGTGACGGCATATGAAAAGAAGCTTTATACGGAGCTTACGGACAAATATCGTGATTCGTTGCTGTTGGTCAATAAAGATAATCTTCTGATACATACCTTGATTCAGTCCGACCAGTATAATGTACGCAATGAATATGACAAGGCCATCCGTTTGCTGACGGATTATCTGGCGCTGCAGAAGGACTATGAACACGACGTTGCGATTTGTGCCTATACTTTATCAGAGTCTTACCGGCTGAAAGGGGACAAAGAGAAGGAAAAGGAATACCTGATTGTTTCTGCTATGGCGGATATGAAAACCGCTGTCCGTGAATATATCTCTTTACGCAAGCTCGCCGTACTGCTTTACCAGGAAGGAGACATCGAGCGTGCCTATTCTTATGTAAAGATATGTATGGAAGATGCAGCCGCCTGCAATGCCCGGTTGCGCAAGCTGGAGATTCTGGAAATCTTTCCTATCATTAATGATGCTTACCAGCAAAAGACGGAGAAGCAGCAGGAGCAGATGAAATGGGCACTGGTATCTATCAGCCTGCTTTCACTTTTTCTGTTGCTTGCCATATTTTATGTATACAAGCAGATGAAGAAAGTGGCTGCCGCCCGCAGGGAAGTGATTGACGCCAACAAACGGTTGAAGGAGCTGAATGATGAGCTTCACCTTTCCAATGCACAACTCAAGGAGGCCAACCACAGCATTGCCGAAAACTCCTATCTGAAGGAGGAGTATATCGGCCGTTATATGGACCAGTGCTCGGTCTATTTGGAAAAGATGGACAATTACCGCCGGTCGCTGGGAAAGATTGCCGCTACCGGAAATGTGGAGGAACTCTACAAGAACATCAAGTCTTCTAAATTCATAGAGGGGGAATTAAAGGAATTCTATACCAACTTTGATAATACCTTCCTGCAGCTGTTTCCTACTTTTGTAGAAGACTTCAATGCCCTGCTTGCCGATGATGAGCAAATATCCTTGAAAGCCGGCGAACGGATGAATACAGAGTTGCGCATCTTTGCATTGATACGTTTGGGTATTACTGACAGCGTGAAGATAGCCCAGTTCCTTCGGTATTCTGTTACCACCATTTATAACTATCGTACGAAGGTTCGCAACAAGGCTGCCGGTGACCGCGACTTGTTGGAACAGGAAGTGATGACAATTGGCAAGTCGAAGAACTGAGAATAGGGGTTTTGAAGCTTGGAAGTGTCTCTTTTACGCTTATATTTTCACTACTTTTTTAGTTGGGTAATAATTTTATATATTATTGGTATATAGTGGTTTAAGCCTTTTTGAATGATGTAAACCACTACTTTTTTACTCTTTCCTCCACTATTGGCTTCTCTTATCTGATACATTTGCATTGTTCCTCTTCGGAAAGAGTGACACATGTGATTTATGTTTTTATTATTAACTTTAAATTCTTATATTATGCAAAAGTACAAAATGCCAATCAGCAGGCTACGGATGATGGTTTGTCTGATAGGAATGTTACTTCCGATGTGCATGTTCGCACAGCAAATTACAGTACAAGGTGTAGTGAAAGACCAGACCGGTGAAACGGTTATTGGCGCCAGTGTAATGGAAAAAGGAACCACAAATGGGACAATAACCGGTATTGACGGTGATTTCTCTTTGAACATGTCTCCGAACGGTACTCTTGTCGTTTCATTTGTAGGCTATAAGACTCAAGAGGTGCAGGTGAAGGGACAGAAACAGCTTCAGGTAGTTTTGTCTGAAGATGCCGAAATGCTGGATGAAGTGGTGGTGATAGGGTATGGCACCATGAAGAAAAGCGACCTTACAGGAGCAGTGTCCTCCATCGGTAACAAGGATATCAAGGATTCCCCCGTATCCAATTTGGGACAAGCCATCCAGGGAAAAATCTCAGGTGTGCAGATTGTAGATGCCGGTAAACCGGGAGACAATGTATCCATCAAGATTCGTGGTTTGGGTTCTATCAACAACTGCGACCCGCTGGTCGTGATTGACGGAGTGCCTACCGACTTGGGCTTGTCTTCCTTAAATATGGCCGATGTGGAACGTTTGGATGTATTGAAGGATGCTTCGGCCACAGCCATCTACGGTTCCCGGGGAGCTAATGGAGTTGTGATGATTACCACCAAACGCGGTACGGAAGGAAAAGGAAAACTTGCTGTATCTGCCAATTACTCTTTCCAGAATGCTACGAACGTACCTTCTTTATTGAACGCGGCGCAGTATGCCGAGTTGAGTAATGACATGATGGTGAACAGTGGACGCAATCCTAATCCGGAATGGGCCAATCCTTCTGAATTGGGTGCAGGTACCGACTGGATGGATGAATTGCTCCGTACGGGTGTGATGCAGAACTATACGGTAAGTTATTCCGGCGGTAACGAGAAATCCCATTATTATGTGTCCGGTGGTTTTCTGGATCAGTCCGGTATCGTGAAGAGTGTGAATTACCGTCGCTTCACATTCCAGTCCAACAGTGATGCGCAAGTCTTGAAATGGTTGAAGTTCTCCAATAACATTACGTTCAGTGCCGATACGAAGAAGTCGGGCAGCTATAATATAGGTGATGCGCTGAAAGCGCTCCCCATTTATCCGGTGAAGAATGAAGATGGCAGTTGGAGTGGCCCTGATGGTAACTCGGAATGGTATGGCAGCACGCGCAACCCCATTGGACCGACGGAACTGAACAAGAGTCAGACTGATGGATATAACTTCCTGGCCAACTTGACGGCAGAACTTACTTTTACCAAATGGCTTAAGTTTAAAAGTACTTTCGGCTACGATGCCAAATTCTGGTTCATAGACAACTTTACCCCCAAGTATAACTGGAAACCCACTCCCACAGAGGAGACTTCACGTTATAAGAGCGATAACAAGTCGTTCACTTATTTGTGGGACAACTATTTCCTATTCGACCATACTTTTGCAGAAAAACATCGTGTGGGATTGATGGCCGGTATGTCTGCCCAATGGAACACCAACGACTACCTGAATGCGCAGAAGAATGTGTTTATGTTCGACAATGTGCACGAAATGGATAATGGCGAGGAAATGTATGCCATCGGTGGAAACGAGACAGAGTGGGCATTGCTCTCTTACATGGCACGTGTCAACTACTCTTACGAAGACCGCTATTTGCTGACTGCAACCATTCGTCGTGACGGTTCCAGCCGTTTCGGTAAGAAACATCGCTGGGGTACTTTCCCTTCCGTATCTGTGGCATGGCGTGCCTCTCAGGAAAAGTGGTTTCCAAAAAACGACTATATCAATGACCTGAAAGTGCGTGCGGGATACGGTGTGACCGGTAGCCAGGCAAGTGTTGGAAACTACAGCTATCTGGCATCCTACAATACTAGTGTATATCCTTTCGGCATTTCGAGCGGCAATCAGACAGCGCTGGTTTCTTCTACTCTCGCCAACCCGTATATCCATTGGGAAGAGGTGGCACAAACCAACATCGGTTTTGATGCCTCACTGTTCAATTCACGCGTTATGTTCTCGTTCGATGCTTATCTGAAGGAGACGAGAGACATGCTGGTAAAGGCGTCTATCCCCATCACATCGGGATTTGAAGATACTACAACCACGTATACCAATGCCGGAAAAGTACGTAATCAAGGTATTGAAATGAGTCTGCATACCATCAATCTTACCGGTGAACTGGGATGGGAAACGAACCTGACCGCCACTTACAATAAGAATAAAATTAAGGATTTGAACAGCGACGTTCCTTATTACATTAACCAAATCAATAACTCCTATGTAACGATGCTGGCAAAGGACTATCCCATTAATGTCTTCTACGGCTATGTTACGGACGGAATCTTCCAGAACCAGTCTGAAGTGAATACACATGCCGTGCAGCCGGGAGCTGAGCCGGGTGATATCCGTTTCAGGGATTTGAACAACGATGGTGTCATCAATGATAGTGACCGTACCGTCATCGGTAACCCGAACCCAAGTTGGCTGTTCTCCATGAACAATAGCCTTTCCTATAAGGGTTTCGAACTTTCTGTTTTCTTACAAGGTATAGCCGGAAATAAGATATACAATGCCAACAATATCGACAATACCGGTATGGCAGCTGCCTATAACCAGACTACCGACGTACTGAAGCGTTGGCAAGGAGAGGGGACCAGCAATTCGATGCCGCGTGCCGTGTTCGGCGACCCCAATCAGAATACACGCGTGTCAGACCGCTTTGTGGAGAATGGTTCTTATCTGCGTTTGAAGAATATCACACTCTCATACACTTTCCCGAAGCAGTGGTTACAGAAAGCCCAGATTGAGAATGCACGCCTTTCCCTATCTTGTGAGAATGTGGCTACCATCACCGGATATTCCGGTTTCGACCCTGAAGTGGGTATTAACGGAATAGACCAGAACCGTTACCCCATTTCCCGTACGTTCAGCTTAGGATTAAACTTTAACTTTTAATGATTGACTCGGATATGAAAAAGATAACAAATTTACTATATATGCTGGCAGTATTGCTGCTGGCTTCCTGCAACGACTTTCTGGACAAGTCTCCTAAAAATACGGTTGACCCGGAAACGACGGTGACCGATGATGTGGCCATTGCTCTGACCAATGCCTGCTATCGCACCCTTCAGTCTTCCAATATGTACAACCAGCGTATCTGGACACTGGATATTGTGGCGGGTAACAGTTTGGTGGGTGCCGGTGGCGGTACCGACGGCCTTGAAACGATACAAGCTTCTAACTTCATAACGCAGAGCGACAATGGCATGGCATTGTACATGTGGCGTTCTCCCTGGGTGGGGATAGGACAATGCAACATTGTGTTGAATAGTCTTCTGGAGGCTGAAGCCGTGTCAGAGAGAATCAAGAACCGCTGTCTGGGAGAGGCTTATTTTCTCCGTGCACATTATTACTATGTATTGGTACGTCTGTACGGTGGTGTTCCACTGCGTTTGGCTCCTTATAATCCGGGAGAACCGACAGACATTGCACGCGCTACAGTCGAAGAGACTTATGCCCAGATAATTTCCGATTGTAAGAATGCGGTTGACCTGCTTCCTGCCAAGTCTTCTTACGACGACGAGAACGTGGGACGTGCCTGCAAAGATGCAGCTTTAGCCATGTTGGCAGATATTTATCTGACGCTGGCTCCTAATCATACGGAATATTATCAGGAGGTGTCTGATTTGTGTGATGAGATAACAAATTTGGGGTATGACCTTTCTTCCTGCAAGTATGAGGATAATTTCGATGCATTGGTCAATAACGGGCCGGAATCTTTGTTCGAGGTCCAGTATTCGGGCAATACGGAATATGATTTTTGGGGAAACAATCCGCAGTCTTCCTGGCTTTCTACTTTCATGGGTCCCCGTAATTCGGACTTTGTTGCCGGCAGTTATGGCTGGAACCAGCCTACAAAAGAATTTGTGGGTCAATATGAGAGCGGTGACAAACGTAAGGATTTGACCGTGCTTTATGCCGGATGTCCGGATTTTGACGGTAAGGCTTACAAAAGCTCTTATTCCAATACGGGATACAATGTACGCAAGTTTCTGGTGTCGAAAACGGTTTCTCCGGAATACAATACCAATCCTGCCAACTTCGTGATTTATCGTTATGCGGACGTCCTGCTGAAGAAGGCCGAAGCTTTGAATGAAATGGGACGCCCTGACCAGGCTGCCGTGCCTTTGAATATTGTACGTAAGCGTGCCGGACTGCCGGAGGTTTCGGGCTTGTCACAGGAAACCATGCGTGAAAAGATTATCCATGAGCGCCGCATGGAACTAGCTTTCGAAGGGCATCGCTGGTTCGACATGATTCGTGTCAACAATGGAGAGTATGCCATTAAATTCCTGCATTCCATTGGAAAGAGCAACGTGAACAAGAACCGCTTGCTGTTCCCTATTCCGCAGACGGAGATGGATGCTAATACCTTAATGGTGCAGAACCCGGGTTATTAATTAATTTAATCAGAAGAATATGAAGAAATATATTTCACACCTTGTATTTGCCTTACTGGGCTGTGCAGCCTTATCTGCTTGTGTAGATGATGATTACATGGAATTGGATAAAGGACAGAATGAACTTGTACTGACGGCCAGCAAGACGGAAGTTGTTTTGAATGAGCAGGCACATGCCGATGATGCCCTGGAGCTTTCCTGGACTACGGGAACCAATTATGGGACGGGTAATAAAATTTCCTATACGCTGGAATTGACCAAGACCGGCAGTGATTTTGCAGATTCTTATGTAGCTGTGGAGAATGCTGTACAAGAATACTCATGGAAAAAGAGCGTGGAGGAATTGAATGACATCCTGCGCAACCATTTTGGGGCAACTGCCGGGGAGAACATTTCGTTGGAAGCGCGCTTGACAGCTACTGTAACAGAACGGGACGAAAAACAGGTGTCTACCACTGCTTTCAGTGTTACAGCCTATAAACCGCTCACATCCACCCTTTATCTGATAGGTAGTGCCACTCCGGGCGGCTGGAGTGCCGATGATGTGACAGAGATGACCCGCAAGGACAATGGTATCTTTACATGGACGGGCCGGCTTGTGGCCGGTGAATTTAAGTTCATCACGACCTTAGGCTCATTCCTGCCCTCTTACAACAAAGGAACAGATGGATTGCTGGTTCTTCGTAGCAGTGATGACCAGCCGGATGAACCTTTTGTTGTCGAAGAAGACCATAATTACATCGTCGAAGCCAATCTGTTTACCGGTGTTCTTACATTGACCCAGACAGAGACGTTGGCACCTGCCTACGACCAGCTTTATTTTGTGGGTAACGCTACGGATTGGGGATTCGTGAAGATGAAACAAGATGTGCTCGATCCATACTTGTTCCGCTTCGGCAAGTTCTTTGAAGTGGGCAAAGGAGGGGAATTCAAGTTCGGAACCTCCGATGGAAGTTGGGAGAACATGTATAAGGCCAAGAATGCCGATGCTGCTTATACCGATACAGAAGTGGTGTTTGTGAAAGGGTTCGACCCGGACAATAAATGGGTGCTGAAAGACGGGGAATGCGGCAAGGCCTACAAGATTTGCATGGATATCCGTAGTGGTAAGGAACGCATGATGATGAGCGAATTTACTCCGTATGAGATGATTTATATGGTAGGTGATGCTACGCCGGCCGGTTGGACGATTGGTGATGCTACGCCGATGCAGACAACGGATAATCCGTATGTGTTTACTTGGAAAGGTACGCTGAATGCCGGTGAGTTGAAATTTACTTGTGATAAGCAGGAAGATTGGAATGGAGCCTGGTTCATGCCGGCTGTAGCAGACAAACAGCCTGCAGGAGAAACAGAACCGATGCTTTTCCTTGATAAATCAGACGAAGCGTTCAAAGCGCAATATCTGGACGTGATGGTAGGCGGCATCGACCAGAAGTGGAAGATTACGACAGCAGGTTCCTATCTGATTACTTTGAATCAGCTGGAAGAGACAATTTCAATCGTGAAACAATAGGTATCTACAATAGATGAAGAAGATAGTTTATACAACAATGGTAGCCTTGCTGCTGGTTGCATGCAGCAAGGAGAGTGATGATACCGGTAGCGGTACCGGTGGAGGCGGAGAGAGTGGAGGGGTTACGGAAGTAACCCCAGTCACCTCGGACTTGACGGTCAATCTCACTACCGACAAGGCATGTTACCGGCCGGGCGAGAGTGTTTCTTTTACAGCTGACGCCCTTCCTGCCGGAGCTAAAATCCGCTACCGGACAATGGACAAGGTTGTATCGGAGCAGGCTGCTGTCGGTACTACTTGGACTTGGACTGCTCCGGCAACCGATTATACCGGTTATCTGGTGGATGTATACCGTACAAAAGAGAATGGAACAGAGGTTATTCTTGGTACTATTGCCGTAGATGTATCCAGTGACTGGACACGTTTTCCACGTTATGGTTTCGTTGCCACTTTTGATGCTTCGAAAAAGATGGATGGAGTGATAGAGAAGGAGATGGCTTTCCTGAACCGTTGCCACATTAACGGGGTACAGTTTCAGGATTGGCACAACAAGCATCATTGGCCGTTGGGCGGTACGCGTGAGCATCTGGACGAGGTCTATAAGGACATTGCCAACCGGGAGGTCTATACCGAGGTAGTGAAGAAGTATATCTCTACACAACACAGCCTGGGCATGAAGTCCATGTTCTACAATCTATGTTTCGGAGCTTTGGACGATGCCGTTTCCGACGGAGTAAAGGAAGAATGGTACATATTCAAGAACACGGGACGCATGGATAAGGATTCGCATGACTTGCCCTCCAGTTGGAAAAGTAATATCTTCCTACTCAATCCCGCCAATACGGAATGGCAGGCATATATTGCCCAAAGAAACGATGATATTTATGCCAATCTGGACTTTGACGGTTATCAGATAGACCAACTGGGAAACCGGGGTGACCGCTATGACTATGATGGCAATAAGGTAAATCTGCCTAAGGGATATGCCTCGTTCATCGAAGCCATGAAACAGAAGCATCCGGACAAGCGTTTGGTGATGAATGCCGTCTCCAGCTATGGAGCTTCCCAGATAGCTGGTACGGGTAAAGTGGATTTCCTTTATAATGAAGTATGGGGCGATGAGGCAGGCTTCAAGGATCTGCACACCATTATCAAAGCGAACGACCAGTATGGCAACCATGCCTTGAAAACGGTGTTTGCCGCATATATGAACTATGACAAGGCAGGTAGCAGTACCGGTGAGTTCAATACACCGGGTGTGCTGCTGACGGATGCTGTGATATTTGCTTTGGGAGGCTCTCATTTGGAATTGGGTGACCACATGCTATGCCGCGAGTACTTTCCAAGCACGGCTTTGCAGATGAACGATGTACTGAAAACAGCCATGATTCGTTATTATGACTTTATGACGGCTTATCAGAACCTGCTTCGTGATAAAGATACGGAGGCGGAGATTTCCGTTTCTCTGAACTGTACGGATGCTGCGCGGAATCTTTCTCTGAATGCATGGCCGCCGCAGAAGTCTGCCATCACTGTATATGCCAAGAATGTAAATGGCAGGCAAGTCATTCATCTGCTCAACTTCCTCAATGCGGATAACTTAAGCTGGAGGGATTTGAACGGAACAATGCCCGAACCGCGTCTGGTGTCCGACGTGCCGTTGAAGATGAATGTTTCCGGTAAAGTGAACAAGATATGGGTTGCATCGCCCGATTTCCATGCCGGTGCTTCGCAGGAACTGTCATTCGAACAGAAGGACGGCACGGTTACCTTTACCTTGCCCTTGCTGAAGTACTGGAGCATGCTTGTGATGGAATAAGAATATCCAATAAAGGAACAAACAGATTATAGTAATGAAGAAATATATATTTTTATTTTTTGCCGTCTGTGCATTTTCAGTATATGCGAATGCACAGAACCGCACCGGAGACTGCACTTCCTATACCAGTGACGACCGCAGTGTGACCTTCTATTTAAATGACAGTTCTGCCATACAATTACGTCTGTGTAGCCAGTCTACGGTACGTATATGGTTTTCTCCCGACGGTAGTTTCCAGCGGAGTAATCCTTCCTTTGCCGTCGTCAATGAGGACCTGGAGGATGTCGGTACCGTCCATGTGGACGAACAGAATGCCTGCTACGAGATTTTTACCCCTAAACTCCGTATCCGGGTAAACAAGTCTCCGTTTAACTTACAGATATTCGACAAGTATCAGAAACTGCTGTTCAGTGATTATGCCGATAAGGGGCATATCAGTAACGGGCAGCGCAAATTGGAATACAAGACCCTCCGTCGTGACGAACACTTCTTCGGCTTGGGAGAAAAGACCGGCAAGCTGGACCGTCGCGGCGAAGCCTACAAGATGTGGAACAGTGACAAGCCTTGTTATAGTACCGTTGAGGACCCGCTCTACAAGAGTATTCCGTTCTTTATGAGCAGTTATCGTTATGGTATTTTCCTGGACAATACGTATAAGACCGAATTTAAGTTTGGTACGGAAAGCCGCGATTACTACAGTTTCGAGGCTCCTGGGGGAGAGATGATTTATTATTTCATCTTCGGGAAGGATTATAAGGAAATCATGAAACAATATGTCGACCTGACGGGAAAACCCATAATGCCTCCTAAATGGGCATTGGGCTTTGCACAATGCCGGGGACTGCTGACGAGCGAGAAATTGTCTTATGAAATAGCTGAAGGCTATCGTAAGCGCGGAATTCCTTGTGATGTTATTTACCAGGACATAGGCTGGACACAGTATTTGCAGGATTTTGAGTGGCGGAAAGGGAACTACGAGAATCCGAAAAAGATGCTTGCAGACCTCAAGGATATGGGCTTCAAGGTGGTGGTTTCGCAAGATCCGGTCATTTCACAAGCCAATAAGCGGCAATGGGAGGAAGCTGATAGGTTAGGGTATCTGGTAAAGGACTCCACCAACGGCAGGAGTTATGACATGCCCTGGCCCTGGGGTGGTAATTGTGGCGTAGTGGACTTCACCCTTCCTGCTGTGGCAGACTGGTGGGGAGCTTATCAGCAGAAGCCCATTGATGATGGCATTGCCGGTTTCTGGACTGATATGGGTGAACCTGCCTGGAGCAATGAGGAGCAGACGGAACGCCTGGTGATGAAACACCATTTGGGCATGCATGATGAGATTCACAATGTTTATGGTCTTACGTGGGATAAGGTGGTGAAGGAGCAGTTTGAAAAACGGAATCCTAACCGTCGCGTATTTCAGATGACACGTGCCGCTTTTGCGGGCTTGCAACGCTATACCTTCGGCTGGACCGGTGACTGTGGAAACGGTGATGACGTGACGCAGGGTTGGGGACAGATGGCCAATCAGATTCCGGTACTGTTGTCTGCCGGTTTGGGAATTATTCCTTTTACTACTTGTGACATTACCGGTTATTGCGGAGATATAGAGGATTATCCTGCGATGGCTGAACTTTATACGCGGTGGATACAGATGGGCGCTTTCAATCCCCTGAGCCGCATTCATCATGAGGGCAACGTGGCTGTGGAGCCGTGGCTGTTCGGCGAAGAGGCCGAGAAGAATGCCAAGGCGGCCATCGAATTGAAGTATCGCCTTTTGCCTTATATCTATACGTATGCCCGCGAAGCACACGAAACGGGGTTGCCTCTCATGCGACCGATGTTTCTGGAATATCCGGCAGATATGGAAACGTTCTCTACGGATGCCCAGTTCATGTTTGGCAGCGAACTGCTGGTTGCTCCGGTGGTAAAGAAAGGAGCGCGAAACAAGAATGTGTATCTTCCTGAAGGAACTTGGATTGACTACAACAACAAACACACAGCATATAGCGGTGAGCAATGGATGACGGTGGATGCTCCCCTCAATACTATTCCTATGTTTGTAAAGCAGGGAAGTATCATACCTCAAATGCCGGTCATGAACTATACGGATGAGAAACCGGTCTATCCGGTTACGTTTGAGATATTTCCTGCTGCAGCGGGCAGTGAAACTACCTTCTCGCTTTATGAAGATGCAGGAACTGATTTAGGATATTTGCGTGGAGAGTTCATGCGCACTCCTATTACTTGCCAGACTACCGACAAAGGCTATACGCTGAAAGTAGGTACACGGACTGGTGAGAAATATAGCTTACCCGGCCAACGAAACCTGATGTTCTGCATCTATACGGAACAGATGCCGAGAACAGCTTTGCTGGACGGTCAGAAAATCAAGAAAACGAATGTCGGAAAGCTGGAAGAAAATCGGGAGACAGAGTTTACGATAACTACCTGGTGTCCTGACAAGAAGCTGGGGACTTGCCTGCTGAGGTTGCCGGATGATGGAAAGGAACATATCATTGAGTTTATCTATTAACACAAAAAACATATCATTATTATGAAGAAATTTGTACTTAGCGCGGCTTTGCTTTTTTCTGCCCTGGCGGGGAATGCTGAAGGCATTTCATCCCCTTCGGGCATGGTGAAGCTGGATTTTGAACTGACAAAAGACGGGAGACCAGCCTATCAGGTGGATTATAAAGGGGCTCCTGTCATCAATCCCAGTACGTTGGGATTGGAACTGAAAGGAGCTACCAGCCTGATGGATGGTTTCAAAGTAGTAAGGACTTCTACTTCCACTTTCGATGAAACCTGGCAACCGGTGTGGGGGGAGACAAAAGATATCCGCAACCACTACAACGAATTGCTGGTAGAACTTGAACAACCGTCTACCACTCGTTTTATGAATATCCGTTTTCGGGTATATGATGACGGCGTGGGATTCCGTTATGAGTTTCCGCAACAGAAGAATCTGGTTTATTTTGTGATAAAGGAAGAGCATTCCCGATTTGCCATGACCGGCGACCATACTGCCTGGTGGATTCCGGGAGATTATGATACCCAGGAATATGATTATACGGAGTCCAAACTCTCTGAAATCCGTGGACTGCTGCAGGGAGCTGTGAGTGACAATGCGTCACAAACTGTCTTTTCGCCGACAGGTGTCCAGACTTCCATACAGCTTAAAACAGCTGATGGAGTGTACCTTAACCTGCACGAGGCAGCCTTGGTGGACTACTCTTGCATGCATCTCAACCTGGATGACAAGAACCTCGTTTTTGAATCCTGGCTGACTCCGGATGCTCAAGGAAATAAAGGGTATATGCAGTCTCCCTGCCATACTCCCTGGCGTACGGTCATAGTCAGTGATGATGCCCGCGAGATACTGGCCTCCAATTTGATTCTCAATCTGAATGAGCCTTGTAAGTATGATGATACCTCCTGGATTAAGCCGGTGAAATATGTCGGCGTATGGTGGGAAATGATTGCAGGGGGAAAGCCCTGGGCATATACTTTTGACCTCCCTTCTGTGAAACTGGATGATACGGACTATTCCAAGGTGAAACCGAACGGCATTCATCCGGCCAACACGGCTAATGTGAAGAAGTACATAGACTTTGCTGCCGAACACGGTTTTGACCAGGTATTGGTGGAGGGTTGGAATACGGGTTGGGAAGACTGGTTCGGTAATTCCAAGGATTATGTTTTCGATTTCGTGACTCCTTATCCCGATTTTGACATCAAGTATCTGAATGAATATGCTCATTCCAAGGGTGTCCGTCTGATGATGCACCATGAAACATCGGCTTCCGTCCGTAACTATGAGCGGCACATGGAAGCTGCCTACCGTCTGATGAATAAATATGGATATAATTCGGTAAAGAGTGGCTACGTAGGCAATATGATTCCCCGTGGCGAGCATCACTATGGACAATGGATGAACAACCATTACCTATACGCCGTGACCGAAGCTGCCAAACACAAGATAATGGTCAATGCCCATGAAGCGGTACGTCCGACTGGTTTATGCCGTACCTATCCCAATCTGATAGGCAATGAATCTGCCCGAGGCACGGAGTACGAGGCTTTTGCTGGTAACAAGCCCTTCCACACAACGGTACTTCCGTTTACCCGTTTGCAGGGTGGTCCGATGGACTATACGCCCGGTATCTTTGAAATGGACATCAATAAGTTGAATCCGAACAGCCATACGCATGCCAATACTACCTTGACGCGTCAGCTGGCACTTTATGTCACTATGTACAGCCCTCTACAAATGGCTGCCGACCTTCCTGAGAATTATGAGCGTTTCATGGATGCTTTCCAGTTCATCAAAGATGTGGCTGTGGATTGGGACGACAGCCGCTATCTGGAAGCTGAGCCGGGACGTTACATCACTGTTGCCCGTAAGGCAAAAGGTACGAATGACTGGTTTATCGGTTGTACCAGCAGTGAGCACGGACATGCTTCAACTCTGAAACTGGACTTCCTGGATGCAGACAAGCAGTATATTGCAACCGTCTATGCCGATGCAAAAGATGCCGATTATAAAACAAATCCGCAAGCTTATGTTATCCGTAAAGGTATCGTTTCTCCCAAAACGGTCTTGAAACTGAAAGCTGCTTCCGGTGGTGGCTATGCCATCAGCATCATGGAGGTGAAAGATAAATCTGTATTGAAGGGACTGAAGAGGCTTTCCGGGAATATCTGATTTACGGGCATAAAAAAAGGAGTACCGCTGTACTCCAACCTTTGTTAACCTTAAATCTAATACTATGAAAAACACATTGCAAAGATACGGACTTTTGATAAATCTGCAAATTATCCAACTAAAAAAGTATGTTTTATAACACTTATTAGCCGTTTATTCCTTTGCTTCTATTTTTGTTAACAAAAAGGATGCGAATGTGTCAAAAGCACATGAAGACTTTTATAATGTTATAATATTAGGCGCGGATTACGCGGAATAATGCGGATTCAATAAACTAAATCCGTGAAATCTGCGTCATCCGCGCCTAAAATAAAGCGTTAAAGAAGGTTTTGACACATTCCCCTTACCCTTTTACTTCCTGATACATAAATCTTTTAATGCTCTTCTTTGCCGTTTTCTCGAACTCCTCGAAGTGTATCTTGACTTTTGTTATCTGGCAGTAGGCCGGTAATTGCAGATTCAATTCATTCCGATTGTCCTCCATAACCTTTTCGATGTCCGATTGTTCCATACCATGGGCGAATGCATCGTCAAAATCCGGATAGATAAGAGCCACGAGCTTGTCTTTCTGCAATACGATCAGTGATTCGGACACATAGGGCATGTTGTTCAGTTTGCTTTCAATCTCCTCGGGGTAGATGTTCTGACCACTGGCTGTGAGCAACATGTTTTTGCTGCGTCCGCGGACAGTGACATATCCTTCGGTATCCATCGTTGCAAGGTCGCCGGTGTGCAGCCAGCCGTTTACATCGATGATTTGGGAAGTCGCTTCGGCATTTTTGTAATAGCCCAGCATCAGATTGGCACCTTTACAGATTATTTCTCCTGCCACGTTCTGAGGGTCGGGAGAGTCTATCTTTACTTCCATGCGGGTGGTTGCCTTGCCACAAGAGGCCAGTTTCAATGTTTCCCAGCGGCTGGAACAAATGATGGGGCCGCATTCCGTCATTCCGTATGCAATGGTATAGGGGAAGCCTATCTGCTTCAGGAAGCGTTCCACTTCGGCATTGAACGGTGCTCCTCCGATGATTATTTCATCGAAATTACTGCCGAATACTTCCATTGCCTTTTTGCGCATGTCAGCCTTGATTTTATCGTTGACAATGGGCATCCGCAATAGCAGCTTGCCTATTTTATTGTCTATCCGGGGCAGGATATCCTTCTTGATAATCTTTTCTACGATGAGCGGTACACACGAAATGACCCGTGGCCTGATTTCGGAGAATGACTGTGCAATAATCTTGGGAGACGGCATACGGGTAAGGAAATACAGATGGGCGCCTGCGGAAAAACCGTATAGAAAATCGTACACCATACCAAATACATGTCCCAGAGGCAGCATGGATACAATATGGTCGCCCGGACGTACGGGAAGCATCTCATGGCAATATGCAACATTGGACCAAAGGCTGCGATAGGGGAGCATGACCCCTTTGGAATATCCCGTGGTGCCCGAAGTATAGTTTATGACAGCCAGTTCTTCGGGTGATTCCTCCTTGCGGTAGCTGATATGCTCGGGACGGAAATTCTTGGGGAAACGTGTGCCATAGAGGACGTTGCGATGTTCGAAAGCCTCCATCAGCTGCTCGTTGCGGCAAACTACCGGAGTGAAGTCCGTCAGCAGTACGATACCCATCAGCAGGGGCATTGCCTCTTCATTGAGGTTTTCCCATGCCCGGTCGCCGACAAACAGCAGCTTGGCTTCGGAATGGTTGACGATGTTGTGGATATTGTCGGCCTTGAACTCATGCAGAATGGGAACAATGACAGCTCCATAGGTAACCGTCGCCAGAAAAGCGACTGCCCAATGTGCACTGTTACGTCCGCAAACGGCAATCTTGTCACCGGGCCTGATGCCGGCGCTTTCCAATACGATATGGAATTTGGCTATTTTCCGTGCTACATCTTTGTATTGCAGTGTAATTCCTTTGTAGTCTGTCAGGGCGTTGCGATCCCAGTTTTTAATAATGCTTTGTTCTATATAATCGATGAACCCTTGTTCTTGTTCCATTCAGCTGTTGCACACTTTAGTTAAAACTGCGCAAAGATAGGTCTTATAGTGATGCAAAGCAAATAGTTTCCACTTTTTTCTTGCCCTGAAACGGATAGAAACTTATCTGTAATTCTTATTCCTTGCTATTTTCCGAAATAAGAAGCAGCTTGTCACCGGCATGAAGTTTTAATGTTCCGTTCGGAATGAGGTACTCATCGCCACGTTTTACAATCATCACCAGTGTGCCTTTGGGCAGGTTCATGTCTTTCAGGGTGTCTGCCTGCTCCAGCATTTCTTGTGTAATGGTCATGTCGTGCAGGTTGGAGTCAATCTCTTCGGGCAGTTCAACTCCGAAATCATTTCCGGTCTTTTCCAGCGGGGTGGAGAGGCCAAGCAGCCGGGCTACCCAGGAGACTGTGGTACCCTGGATGACCAGTGAGACGATGGTTATGAAAAATACGATGTTGAAGATGACATGGGCGCCGGGCACGTCAGCCACCACGGGATAGGTGGCAAAGATAATGGGTACTGCGCCACGTAATCCTACCCACGATACGAATAGCCGTGACTTGAGGGTGATTCTCTTGCCAAAAGGCAGCAGGCAAAGAAAAACGCTGAGAGGACGTCCCACGACAATCATGAATACGCCGATGAGCAATGCCACGACTGCAACTTCCAGCATCTCATGGGGGTTGACAAGCAGACCGAGGCAGAGGAACATGATGATTTGGAAAAGCCAGGTCAGTCCGTCCATAAAAGTATAAATCTCTTTCCGGTGCATGATTTTGTTATTGCCTACCATCATTCCGGCGATATACACGGCCAGGTAACCGTTGCCTTTCAGCAGGTCGGTGATGGAGAAGGTGAAGAATACAAAGGACAGCAACAGGATAGGATAGAGTGCCTGGTTGTCTATATTCAGCCGGTTCAGCATAAGGATGGCCAGCTTTCCGAGGAAATAACCGGTTGCGGCACCGACAATGAACTGTATGGCAAAAGAGCCCAATATCTGGGGAACTCCCATTCCGGAGGACTGGATGAATTGAATCAGCACGATTGTCAGCATATATGCCATCGGGTCGTTACTACCGCTTTCCAGTTCCAGCATGGGGCGCAGATTATGCTTCAGGTTCATTTTTTGTGAACGCAGAATGGCGAATACAGAGGCTGAGTCGGTAGATGACATGGTGGATGCAAGCAAAAGGGAGGTTATCAACGGCAGGTGGATGTTGGTCCAGCTCATGCCGGACAGCCACCAGATAAATAATCCGGTAAAGAGGGCCGTGAGCAGCACTCCTGCAGTTGACAAAACAATGCCGGGAGTCAATATGGGCTTTATCTCCGTAAACTTGGTGTCCATGCCACCGGAGAACAGAATGATGCTGAGTGCAACCATGCCGATGAACTGTGCTTCCTTGGCGTTGTGGAACTGCAATCCCAATCCGTCACTGCCGAACAGCATACCGACGACAAGGAAAAGCAATAACGCAGGTACTCCGAAACGGTAGCCGGTCTTGCCGACAATGATGCTGACGAAAAGTAATATGGAACCTATAAGTAGTATGTTTCCTGCTGTAAATATCATAAATTCTATGCTATATAGTTTGAAATGTGATGTTTCTTATGTCTAATAGTACAAAGATATGCAATGTGTTTAACAAATACAAATCTAAAATAGTTCAATTGAATTTTAAAATAAAGGTGGTTTCTTTACCAGGCAATAAGGATAAATTTCCGCCGGAAAGCCTCATTATTTGCCGGGAAATACTCAATCCAATACCGCTTCCGCCCTCTTTGGTCGTAAAGAAGGGGATAAATATGTGTTCGGCAATGTCATTGGGAATGGCAGGTCCGTTGTTGGAAATTTCTATCAGTATGGCTTCCGCTTCGTTGCAGTAGGCACGTATGTTGATATGTCCTTCTTTATCTGTATTTTTATCCGATTCGATGGCTTGTATGGCATTTTTCAGTAGGTTGATGACCACTTGTGATACCAGGTTTTCATCGGCATATAGAATAAGGTCGCTTGGCGCGATGTCCGTATGAAAGGTGACCCGGACATCGGGGTGCTGGTGACGGGCGAGTTCGACCATCCGCTCGATAAAGCTTTTTACGTAGAACAAGGATGGTTCGGGGGTGGGAATACGGGTGAATTTCCGGTATGATTCCACAAAAGAGAGCAGGCCCTTGCCTGTACTGCTGATAGTCTGCAGACCGTTTCTGATTTCTTCTTTGGAGGCTTGTGCCTCGGTCAGTTCCAGCAGTGTATCGCTCAGGGAGGTTATGGGAGTGACGGCGTTCATTATTTCGTGCGTCAGTACGCGGGTAAGCCTAATCCAGGAATCTATTTCCTTTTCATCCAGCTCGTTGTTGATGTCGTTCAAGGCGAGGATGCGCAGATGCTCTTTACGGACTGTGATGTCGCTGACGCGGACAGACATGTTTACAGTGCCTCGTTCGTTGTTGAAAGGCATTTGCAGTTTGTCTCCCGGGCGGCAATTGGCAAGAAGGGACGAAAGACGCGGGTCTACGCGGTTCAGCTGGCTGACGTGGGTAAAGACATTGAGGCCCAGCAAACGGAGGGCTTCGCTGTTTTTCTGATATACGGCACCATTGTCGTTCAGCACGAGGATGCCGGTATTCACGCAGTCCAGGATGAGTTCGTAGTACTTTTCTTGCTGGGCTGTTTCACTTTTCACATTATAAAGTATATGGGCAACCCGGTTCAATGCACGGTTCACGAGGCGTGCGTCGGCAGTGTTTTCCGTTTCGGAGAAGTGGATGGCATTGTCGTTGTTTTCGATGGCGTCGAGCATGAAAAGCACCTTTCGCACATGATGGCGGTATAGCTTCTGCTGCCAGTACAGGGCTATGGAAAGCAGCGCAGTGCAGAACACGCCCCAAAATACGTCCACAGTCCACATCACCCCTGCAAGGAGCGCTACTGCCAGACTGACGGCAACGCGGAATGAATAATTAAAGGCCATACTTCTTCATTTTGTTGTACAACGTCTGGCGGGTGATACCCAGCTGTGCGGCGACGGCAGAGAGATTTCCGCTGCATTTGTCGAGCGTCTTCCGTATCATCTGCATTTCCATTTCTTCGAGCGTGGATGCGGCTGCTTCGGGAGTGCCGGTTCGCCGTGCCAGCTGGAACAGTTCTGCGGGAAGGGTTTCGTTGTCACAGATGATAATGGCTTTTTCGATGGCATGTTCCAGTTCGCGGATATTGCCGTACCAGGGGTGGAGCGTAAGTTTCTCGCAAGCGCCGTCCGTCAGGCGGACGGGGGGCTTGTCATATTGCTTGCAGAAGCGGGCGATGAAAAGCTCTGCAAGGGGGATGATGTCTTCGGGCCGCTCGCGCAACGAAGGTATCTCGAGATGTATCGTGTTGATGCGGTACAGCAAGTCCTCGCGGAATTCGCCTTTTGCCACCATCTCGGGCAGATTGCGGTTTGTAGCGCAAATCAGCCGTATGTCTACGGGAATGGGAGTGTTGCTGCCTACACGGACAATGCTGCGTCGTTGGATGGCGGTCAGCAGTTTGGCTTGCAGATGGTAGGGGAGATTGCCTATTTCATCGAGAAAGAGGGTGCTGCGGCTGGCTGCTTCGAACTTGCCGGCACGGTCGGCATGGGCATCGGTGAAAGAGCCTTTCATGTGGCCGAACAGTTCGCTCTCGAAAAGGCTTTCGGTGACTGCACCCATATCCACACTTACCATCTCCTGCCGGTTGCGCGGTGAAAGGGAGTGAATTTCGCGTGCCAGCATCTCTTTACCGGTACCGTTCTCGCCCGTAATAAGGATATTGGCATCGGTAGAGGCCACTTTTTCCACCAAAAGGCGGAGCTGCTGCATGGCGGGGCTGTTTCCCCAATACATGTTGCGGGTATCTGCAAACAGGTGGCTGCTTTCTGCCGTACGTCCGGCATTTGGGCCGTTGGCCGGAGATTTTGTTTCAGAAGCTGATACGGCATTCAGTAAGGTTTCCACCAGTTTCTGGTTGTTCCAGGGTTTCACGACGAAGTCTGTGGCTCCTTCCTTGATTCCCCGTACGGCAAGGTCAATGTCGGCATAGGCGGTAAACAGCACTACGGGCAGGGTGGGACATTGCTTCTTTATTTCATGGAGCCAGTATAGTCCCTCGTTGCCGGTATTGATGCCCGAGGTGAAGTTCATGTCAAGAAGAACCACTTGCCATGACCTTTCTCGCAATACGCTGGGCAGGGTTACGGGAGAGGGAAGTGTGATTATCCCTTCAAAATATGGCTTTAACAAAAGCTGCAAGGCGGTAAGTACGCCTCGGTTATCATCGACAATCAGGATGTTTCCATTTTTTTTTGCCATAAACTATTTCTGTTTTCTGCAGGCAAAGTTAATGATTTATCTGTATTATATTCGGTAAATCTCTCAGTTTTCAAAGTATTAAGATTCTCCTTCTCATTTAGCAAATCCTTATGCCGCTTTATTTTATATTTTTGCTTACTAAGAATTAATCGTCCGACAGTTGTTGAATTATCGTCCGACAGTTGTCGGACGATAATTCAACAACTGTCGGACGATAATATAACGATTGTGGGACGAATAGATTTAAGTAAAACAGAAATTAGTTGGCAGCAACTTCAGTAAGAGTTCATGGCGGTACTGAAAAAAGAACTTATAGCAGTTGCAGTTTGATGCCAAACGACAAGCTCAGATAATCCTTGGGTTTCAGATATTTGTTGGTGAAAGCGCTGACTACATATAGGTCACATGTACTTATTTCATAGAAGAAAGTGATTTCCTTGGCCGTGAACCGTCGTTGCGGGTCGATGTCGTAAGTGATGCGCTGTCCTAAGAATACATGGATGCGTACCTTGGAGGAGAAACCATAATATCCTTTAGGGTAGCGTTCCGGTTCATTGACCCAGAATTCATCGCCGAATACCGTGTTCAGATACATACCGCAAGCCAGCGGTTCTACAGAAAAACGGCTCTGTTTTATTTGCAGGCTCCAGGGAAGGTAGTTCTGCTTGACGGTGAATGTCAGCTTGGTACGTTTGGAGTCATATTTGGGCAATACTCCGAAGAATACGTCTGTTTCCCATTGGTTTCTTCTGCCGTAATCCCATCCGGTACCGAATGACAGCAACCCCATATTGCCGGCAAACTGAATTTTAGTGTGCGTCGGAATCAAGGCCTCCCAATGCCTGCGGTAGCGGTGTACGCGGCGGTCATAACGGTTCTCTCTGGTCTGGCTTTCAATGACGGCATCCGGTTGCAGGTCCATCCATACGGTATCGTGTTCTATGATGAAGATGGTATCTCTCTCTTGTGAAAAAGCAGAAAAAGAGCATACCGACAAGAAGACGACGGCGCATGCCAGGTGATTAATAATATGCCACTTCGCGTTCATATCCGTCGGGGGTTATGGTGAATATATAGTAATTGCGGTTCTTCATGCAGTCGCTCATGTAATACATTATCCCATCTTCAAAGAGGTCTTTCTCGAAGCGATGGTGTTCGTGTGCGGATGTACAGAACTGCAGTCCGGGAAATTCTTTGATGTAACGCTGGAATACGTGTGCCACATTATTGTTGAACTCGTTGCAGAACGGGCGTATATGCATGGACACAACGGTTTTATCGAATTCCTCTTCATGGTCGCTTATCTGTGCGGCAAGAAATTCAAAGTCGGGAATGGGGCGTGAGTAGTCGAATTCGATGGCGTTGGTATTCAGGCAGACAAACTTTACCCGTCCTGCAATGAAGGAGAAATTGGGGTCTCCGAATATTACGCGATAAGTCTCTTCGCCCGTGCCCAGGCAGTCGTGGTTGCCGAGAAGTACCACATAGGGTATCTTGAGTTTGTTCATAATGTCCCGTTGCCAAAGGAACTCGTTTGTTACACCGAAGTCACTGACGTCTCCGCCATGAATGACGAAATCTATGTCGTCCCGCTTGTTGAGGTGGCTTACAAAGTCGTCGGTCTCGTCATACCAGCGCTGGGAGTCACCCATTGTTACGAACCGGATTGTTGTCTTGTTTTGGCAGTTCTGCTCTATTTGGGCAATGTTGTGGGCATTGACATCGGTTTCACCGCTGATGTGTACATCGTAAGGGTGATAATCTATCATGTCGCAGCCGGCCATGAGCAGGCATAGGAATGAAGGATATAAGAGTTTGGGGAATTTCATGTGTAGGTGCTTCATTTTACGTTTATACTCTATCTATAGAAAACGGTGTACAAAGGTAAAGTTTTCATTCTTATGGATTCTTTTCTAATTTTCTTTTTTTTTGTTCTATGAGGCTGAACAGAGATTCGGCCTCTGTCTAATTTTTAGACGGGAGTGTCTAAAAATTAGACACTTTTTTCTTCTTTAATTATGAGATGTGTGCTGATAATCAGGTTTGTGCATTCTTTGGCACGCTTTCTGCAATATGAAAAGCAAGAAAATATATCTAATAAACGATAAACGGAATGAAACAAATCTATTATGTAATTCAGACTTTACTGCGGGGACGCGGTTCGAATATCATCAAGGTCATTTCTTTGGGATTGGGATTGACGATGAGTATTCTGCTTTTCTCCCGCGTGGCATATGAACAGAGTTTTGACACTTGCTTCAAGGATTATGATAACTTGTATCAGGTATGGTCGATATTCTCGGTGAAAGGGGAGAAATTTGAGCCTCAGGAGTGGAATTGCGGTCCCGTGGCAGGGGCCATTTTGGAGAACTTCCCCAAAGAGGTGGAGTCGGCGGTAAGTTTGAGCACGTCTATGGTATCTGCTCCCCTTTACAATGGAAGCGTGCGTCTTGATGACAGGAAGATTGCAGCCGATTCGCTGTTCTTCCGTACCATGGGTATCGACGTCCTGAACGGGAATCCCGAAAAGGACTTGGTGCAGAAGGATATTATTTTCTTGAGTGAACGCTTTGCAAGGAAAGTGTTCGGTGAGGAGAATCCCATAGGGAAAACGCTTAATTATGACCATCAGTTTGACCTGACGGTGAAGGGAATCTATGCCAATTTGCCTGAGAACGCCACAATCAATCCGGAAGCGGTTATCTCGATGCCTACCTTGTGGAGCCGCAACTGGAATAACTACTCGTGGAGCGGGGGAGACAGTTGGGTAGAGTTTATCCGTTTCCGTCCCGGTGCCGACAAATCTGTTGTCAATGCGCGTATTGATGCCATGATAGACAAATATCGCCCGGCAGAAGATAAGAAAGAGTACGGTTACACGGCTTTTGTGCAGCCCATCCGTGATACATACCGCAATTATGATGATGTGCAGCGGATGCGTGTCATCATGAGCATTCTTGGTTTTGCCATTCTTTTCATTGCGGCGTTGAACTATGTGCTGATTTCCATTTCCTCTTTGAGCTACCGCGCCAAGTCGGTAGGCGTACATAAATGCAGCGGTGCGAGCGGTGGCACGGTTTTCAGCATGTTTTTGCTGGAAACGGGTATCATCATTGTGGCGGCATTGCTGCTGATGGCGTTGATAATGCTCAACTTCCGCGATTTTGTGGAAGACACGGTCGTTGTAAAGCTCTCCACCTTGTTGGCTCCGGAGCGTATCTGGGTACCGTTGTCGGTAGTGCTTCTGCTGTTTATAGTGGGAGGCGTGTTGCCGGGTCGGCTCTTTGCGCGTATTCCCGTATCGCAGGTGTTCCGCCGCTATACCGAGGGGAAGAAGGGCTGGAAGCGTCCGTTGCTGTTTGTCCAGTTTGCAGGCGTGGCATTCATCAGTGGATTGATGTGTGTGGTGATGTCGCAATATCAGTATGTACTGAAAAAGGATATGGGGTATAATCCCAAGCAGATAGCCATAGGCAATGCCTACTGGGATAATGAAGCGACGCGTGACGCGGCTTATCAGTTCTTCAAAGGATTGCCCTACGTGGAAGCGGTGTCCAGTGCCAACAGCACACCCATTAGCGGATATAGCGGTTCGATGATTCATAGTGAGAGCGGGCAGGCACTGTTCTCTTGCCGCTCTTCTTATTTCATGCGCGAGGACTTTCCTGCCTTGATGGGCATGACTATGAAGACGGGACGTATGGCGCGCGATAAAGAGGAAGTCGTGGTGAACGAGACCTTTGCCGAGATGATGCGTTGGGGAGACGACGTCGTAGGCCGTACGGTATATACCGAAGGGAATACATTCAAGGTCGTAGGGCAGTTGAAGGATTTCCAGATAGAGAGTTTCAGAACCGAGAAGATGCCTTTCATAGCCCGGGGAAACAAGAATTTTTATGGAACGGTACATGTCCGTTTGAAAGAACCCTTTACCGAAAATCTGCAGAAGCTGAACCACGATGTAGCCGAGGCTTTCCATGACCAGACTATTGACTTTACCGGCTATGAGAAAAGAATAGAGAATAGTTATAATTCTGTCCGTGTATTCCGCAATGCCACCTTGATGGCGGCAGTGACCATGTTCTTCATCATGCTGATGGGGCTGATTGGGTATACCACCGATGAGGTGCGCCGCCGCAGCAAGGAGATTGCCATCCGCAAAGTGAACGGCGCAGAGGCTTCTGGCATCTTGGAAATGTTGTCAAGGGATATACTCGTTGTGGCAGCTCCGGCAGTTGTCATCGGTACGGTATTGGCATGGTATGTCAACGGAATGTGGATGGAACAGTTCGCGGAGCGTATTCCCGTCAGTTGGGCAGTATACGTACTGGTAGTGATGGCCAATTTGGTGATTATCGTAGCCTGCGTACTTTGGAAGTCCTGGCGGATAGCGAACGAGAACCCGGTAAACAGCATTAAGAGCGAATGATAATAATATTAATACATAGAATATCATGATTGAAATTAACAACATCAGCAAAGTATTCCGTACTTCGGAAGTAGAGACAGTAGCATTGAACCACGTCAGCCTCGATGTAAAGGAGGGGGAGTTTGTAGCCATTATGGGACCGTCAGGTTGCGGCAAGTCCACCTTGCTGAACATCCTCGGGCTGCTGGACAATCCTACGGAGGGCAGTTACAAGCTGCTCGGTCAGGAAGTAGCGGACTTGAAGGAAAAGGAACGTACCCGTGTGCGCAAGGGCAAGCTGGGATTCGTGTTCCAGAGCTTCAACCTGATAGACGAACTGAACGTCTACGAGAATGTGGAACTTCCCCTTACGTACCTCGGCGTGAAGGCAAGTGAGCGCAAACGCATGGTAGAGGATATTCTGAAGCGGATGAACATCAGCCACCGTGCCAAACACTTCCCGCAACAGCTTTCCGGCGGTCAGCAGCAGCGTGTGGCGATAGCCCGTGCGGTCGTAACCAATCCCAAGCTGATACTCGCCGATGAGCCTACCGGTAACTTGGACTCCAAGAACGGAGCTGAGGTGATGAATCTGTTGACAGAGCTGAATAAAGAGGGTACTACGATTATTATGGTGACCCACAGCCAGCACGACGCCTCGTTTGCACACCGCACGATACATCTTTTCGACGGTAGTGTGGTGGCAAGTGTGGCAGCGCAGGATTTGTAACGGACTTTTAAAACAACTTCCATGAGACAACTATATTACACTCTCCAGACATTGATACGAGGAAAAGGCTCCAACCTCATCAAGATTGTTTCTCTGGGACTGGGGTTGGCAGTCAGTATCCTCATTTTTTCCCGTCAGGCATTCGAGCTCAATTATGATACCTGCTACAAGGACCATGAACGTTTGTGTCTTGTCAAAACAGTATGGTATTACAACAACGAGTATCATCCTTCGCATATAACTCTTGGACCGGTGGCTGGTACCATTGCAGAAAACCTGCCTGACGAGGTGGAGAGTGTTACCGTCACTCAGCAATGGTGGAGCAATTCGGCTTGGTTTGCCAATGAACGCCGTTTCCAGACCAATGCCATGACGGCCGATTCTTGTTTCTTTGCCACTATGGGCATTGATGTTGTCAGTGGAGACCCTCGCGAGCTGAATAATCCGGAGGTAGTCTTCATCAGCAGGGAGCTGGCCGGCAGCATGTTTGCCGATAAGAATCCCATCGGGCAGACGGTGGTCTATAACAAACAGATGCCAATGACCGTGAAGGGCATTTTTGAAGATTTTCCCGAAAACTCCAGTTTCTATGGAAGTGGTGTCGTGATGTCTCTGGCTACCTCCTTCAAGCATCATTGGGGATACTGGGGGTGGGGAGGTGGAGACAGCTATATGTCCTTTGTCCGTCTGCGCCCGGGGGTGCAATTGGACGATGTGAACACCCAAATAGAGAAACTTGCCGAGCAGGTGCGCAAGAGCGATGATGTGTTTATCAGTCTGGTTCCGATAAAGGACTACCGTATGGAATTTGGTATCAGTACCATGCGTATGGTATGGATTCTGTTGACGCTGGGAACCGCCATACTTTTTATTGTGGCGATGAATTATGTGCTTATTTCCATCTCAGCCATGAACCGTCGTGCCAAAGCTATAGGCGTACATAAATGTAGTGGGGCAAATACGGGAACTATTTTCGGTATGTTCTTATGGGAGACCGGAGTCATCATGCTTTTTTCCTTGCTGCTTGTAGCGCTGCTTCTATTTAATTTCCGTGAGCCGTTGGAGGACATGCTCGACGTTAGTCTTGCCGGTCTTTTCTCTTGGGAAAACATTTGGGCACCGCTTTCAGTGATAGTCATTTTGTTTATGATAGGCGGCATGTTGCCCGGGCAGCTTTTTGCCCGCATTCCGGTGACGCAGGTTTTCCGCCGGTACACCGAAGGCAAGAAAGGCTGGAAACGTCCGCTCTTGTTTGTGCAGTTTGCCGGTACCTCCTTTATTTTCGGCTTGTTGGGGCTGGTGCTTATGCAGAGCCATTACATCACCAATAAAGAACGTGGATTCGATTACCACCGGGTGGCTTATGCTTCGGGCGTATCCTTTGACTCGGATGCGGAAAGCGATGCCAATCGTAGTGTGATGCTTTCTTTGCCTTATGTGGAAGATGGAGCTTGTAGCAGTAATCTTCTTACAGACGGATTGAGCGGAGAAGGGGTTACGACTGATAACGGGCAGTGGATGAGCATGCGTTGGGTGGAATTTGGCAAGGACTATGCCCCGTTTATGAAGTTGGAATTTGCGGAAGGCAAGAATATGGATGCCCCTGGGCAGATATTGGTCAATGAAACATTTTTGAAAATGATGCATTGGGAAGATAAACCGATAGGCAGGCAAGTGCGCAACGGCGATCGCATAGCGGGCAATATTGTAGGTGTACTGAAAGACTTTGCCACATCCAATGCCGCTTATGTGGCGGTGCAACCTATGTATGCAACTTATCTTGACCGATTTTCCGGAAACATCCAATTACGTCTGAAAGAGCCTTTTGACGATAACCTCAAGCGTTTGAACGAAGACATGGAAAAGCTGTTTCCCACCCGTGACATTGTATTTTCCTCGTTCCAAAAGGTCATTGACGACCAGAACAGTACCGTCACGGATTTCCGTAATGCAGCTTTACTGGCTGCCATAACCATCCTTTTTGTTACGTTAATGGGGTTGATTGGCTACATCAATGACGAGATACAACGCCGCAGCAAGGAAATTGCCATCCGTAAAGTGAATGGTGCGGAAGCGTCATCCATTCTCCGGCTTTTCTCGAAGGATATATTCTGGATATCCTTGCCGGCCGTTTTTCTTGGAGGGCTGGGAGCCTGGTATATAGGCGGTGTCTGGATAGAGCAGTTTGTGGAGGGAGTGGATTTTGGTATCTGCGGATTCTTGCTTATTGCATGCATTGTACTATTGCTCATCATCGGTTGTGTAGTATTCAAGGCATGGCGGATTGCCAATGAGAATCCGGTAGACAGTATCAAGAGTGAATAAAGAATAACTTCAGGAAATTATGAGGCGGCACATTTATTATACATTACAAAGCTTGTTGCACAAGCAAGGTTCCAATGCCATTAAGATTGTATCTTTGGCATTGGGACTGCTGATGTCTGTATTTCTATTTGCACGGATTGCATTCGAGTTGAGTTTTGATAACTTTTATCATGATTCGGATAACCTTTATATTGTGAAGACGGGTTGGTTGAAAAATGGAGTGTTGGAAGGTAACGAAAGTCGCTTTACCATCATTCCGATTCCGGCTGCCATTGCCGAAGAGTTTCCGGAACAAGTGGAAAGTAGCACAGTGAGCTGTTCTCTTTTTGATAATAGTTTCCAGTTGGGTGAGCGCCAATTAGATATGTCCACGGTGATGGCAGATACACTTTATTTTTCTGTACTCGGTTTGGAGATGATAGAAGGCAATCCACAGGATTTGGCGGGTCCGGATGTCGTATTCCTTTCTGCCAAGTCAGCAAAGGAGGCCTTCGGTGACGAAAATCCGATAGGGAAAACACTGCGTTATGATTTTTGGGGATATCAGACTACACTGCTCGTGAAGGGTATCTTTGCCGATATTCCGTTGAACACTTCTTTGGAGAGGCGTCCAGAGGCAATCATTTCCTTTCCTACTATAGGGCGGCATCTGAAGTGGAACCTAGGTTGGCAAAGCGGCGGAAACTACGACGGTTATCTCAGGCTGCGCAGCCCGCAGGATGCTGATTGGCTGAATGAGCGTATGTCCATAGCTATTGCCCGTCATATTCCACCGGAAAGTGGTTTAGAATTGAGCGTACGTATTGTCCCTATCCATAATCTGCATATCGAGACTCCTCAAGTACGGAAGATGATTTGGATTATGTTCTTCCTGGGTATCGTGCTGCTTTTTACGACCGCATTGAATTATGTACTCGTTTCCGTGGCTTCGCTGACACAGCGTGCCAAGGCCATCGGTGTACACAAATGCAGCGGTGCTTCGGGAAGTAGCATCTTTTCCATGTTCATGGTAGAGACTGCTATAGTAGTAGGGCTTGCCTTGCTGCTCATTGGACTGCTGGTGTATATTTTCCACGAAAAAATGGAAGAATTGGCAGCTGTACCTCTCAGTGCTCTTTTTGACTGGCAGAATCTTTGGGCACCATTGTCGGTGATACTGTTACTGTTTATTTTAGGTGGTTGCCTGCCTGCCATGCTTTTCGCTCGTATTCCGGTGACACAAGTGTTCCGCCGCTACTCTTCCGGACGCCGCGGCTGGAAACGGGTACTGCTTTTTGTTCAGTTCATCGGAGCGGCATTCATTCTGGGGATGATGCTGATGGTCGTTTCACAGTACAGTTATGTAACGACGCGTGACCGTGGTTGGCGTCCTGAACGTGTGGCATATACCACCCAGCGGGAAGTGGATGGCAATAGCCTGCGTAGTCTTGTCGGCAGTTTGCCTTATGTGGAAGGGGTTGCTTCGGCAGAACGCCCTATATTGTGGTTCGGTTCTAACCAGCCAATTCTTGACAATCAGGGTAACGAGCTTTTCTATCCTCGTAATACCTGGTTCGACAGTGATTTTCTTCCTTTCATTGGTCTGAGACTGAAAGAGGGGCATAACTTGACGGGAGAAGGTCAGTTGCTTGTCAACAGTGTCTTTTGTGAGAAGATGAATTGGACAGACAGCCCCATAGGCAAGCGGGTGAATGATTATGGCACTGTTGTCGGGCTGTTAGACAGTTTCAGTTTTGCCGATATGCCCAACGATAATTTGCCGGTGATGGTGGAATGGACGGGGAAGACAGCTGCCACCCTGCATGTTCGCCTCAAAGAGCCATTGGATGAAAATCTCGCCCGCCTCAATGAAGAGATGCATCGGATTTATCCTCAGAAAAGCCTCGTATTCCGTTCGGTGGAGCAGGAAATGCGCAGTTATGCCGAGTCTGTACGGGTATTTCGTGATGTCACCCTGCTGGTTTCATTGACCATACTCTTTATCATTCTGATGGGACTGATAGGCTATGTGAATGATGAAATCCGCCTGCGTTCAAAAGAGATTGCCATTCGTAAAGTGAATGGAGCGGAGACGGAAAGTATTTTGCTGTTATTGTCAAGAGATGTGCTTTGGCTGGCCATTCCGTCTGTCGCCATAGGTATTGGGGGAGCATGCCGGGCCGGAAAGCTTTGGGCGAGCCAGTTCTCTGATGTTGTGCCATTCCCTATAGGCGGATATATTCTTGTAGGTTGTCTGTTGCTGTTGTTTATCGTTGCTACCGTGGTATTGAAGGCATGGTGCATTGCCAATGAAAATCCGGTAAAGAGCATCAAGAGCGAATAAAGTTGCCGCAACATACATCATGCGTTTGGGGTAGACAGACCATCTGTTTGGGGCGAATAGATGATGTGTTTGGGCTGAATGAATGATATATTTTCGAACAATTTATTTGTTATAACATAAAATGCAATATTTGCAGTAGAATAAATCACTTTCACCTCGCTTTTTCGGTAATTCCTGTGGGTAATCTCTTTACATATATCCACAATGCCACCGCTGCCGTTACAAAAGCAAAGAAGTCCGATACCGGCATACATATCCAGATGCCGTCCAGCCCAAAGTAATGCGGGAATATCAGTAGTCCCGGCAACAGATACAGTAATTGGCGTGTCAGCGACAAGAAGATACTGATTTTCGCCTTCCCGATGCTTTGGAAGAAATTGCCGATGACAATCTGTGCACCTACCAGCGGGAATATGGCTACGGCAATGCGTACGCCTCTGGAAGCAATATCTATCAACTCTTCATCACTGGTAAAGATGGCAGATATGGCATGGGGGAACAATTCGCAGATAAGGAAGCCGGTACTGGTGATACATACTCCGGCAATGATGGTCAGGCGCAGGGTAGCCTTCACACGGTCGTGCTTTTGCGCACCGAAGTTATAGCCTACAATCGGTTGCATTCCCATCGTCAGCCCCAATACAATCATTACATAGAGTACCAGCAGTCGGTTGATAATGCCATATGCCCCGATGGCCATATCGCCTCCGTACTGTTGGAGGCTGTTGTTTACGATAATCACAATGACACATGCCGTGACGTTCATCAGGAACGGTGACATACCGATGGATAATATACTACTGATGATACGTTTCTTCATCTTCCAGAACCCCCGTTGCAGACGTACCACACTTGTCTTTTGCAGGAAATGGCTCACTACCCACACCATGCCGATGAACTGCGAGATGACCGTTGCCGTTGCAGCTCCCCGTATTCCCCAGTCAAATTGGAAGATGAAAATGGGAGCGAGGATTATGTTGCAGACTACCGTTACCATAGACGTGAGCATCGCTTTCTTGGGATATCCCGTGGCACGCATGATATTGTTTAGGCCAATCATGGTATAAGTGACGGGGGTACCCAGTAATATCACCTGCATAAAGTCGCGGGCATATGGCAACGTATCATTGCTGGCACCGAAGAAGCGCAGGATGTCATCCAGAAAGATGAATGAAACACTGCCGAATATGAATGCGTTGACCAGGCAGAACATCAGTGTGTTTCCCAATACTTCCGTTGCTCCGTCCAGGTCTTTCTGTCCCAACCGGATGGACGAAATGGTGGAGCCACCTGCCGATACCATCGTACAGAAAGCCACGACCAGATTCATCAGAGGGAAAGTTATGGCAAGTCCGGCAATGCCCATAGGACCTACGCCATGACCGATGAAAATGCTGTCGATGATGTTGTACAACGAAGTAATCGTCATGCCTATAATGGCCGGAATGGAGTACTGCACAAGCAGTTTGCCAATACGTTCGGTTCCTAATATATGCGCGTTGTTCATTTGATATGAGTCAATTAAGGAGCACAAAGGTATAAAATATTTGTTTGATTCGCAGATTATTCCCACCTTTGTACACTATAATGTTTTGGTATTAACAGATTTAGGTAAAAGAAAGTTTATGGACACAACAAAAGCAACCGCCGTACTTTTTGATTTTGACGGCGTGGTGGTAGACACGGAAACACAGTACAGTCACTTCTGGCATGAAATGGGAAAGCAGTATTTGGGTATGGATGATATTGAAGGCAGGGTGAAGGGCCAGACGCTGGTCTATATTTATGATACCTTTTTTCCGGGTATGGCGAAGGAACAAGCCGAAATTACCGAACGGCTGAACCGCTTTGAACAGGAAATGTCATTCGACTTTATTCCCGGAGTGCTTGACTTCATTGCCGACCTACACCGGAATGGGGTGAAGACTGCCGTAGTGACCAGCTCCAACGAAGCGAAGATGGCAGCTGTCTATCGGGTTCATCCCGAAATAAAGACTCTTTTCGACCGTATCCTTACGGCCGAGATGTTTACGGCTTCCAAGCCTGCACCGGATTGTTTTCTGTTGGGTATGGAGGTTTTCGGCACAACTCCCGACACCACATATGTATTCGAGGATTCTTTCAACGGGCTGAAAGCCGGCATGGCTTCAGGAGCTACCGTTATAGGGTTGGCAACCACCAATTCCCGTGAAGACATAGCTCCGTTGTGTCATTATGTATTGGATGACTTTCAGGGATTCACTTACGATAAATTAACTCAATTGCACAAGTAATCAGAAAAAGGATTACCTTTGCGCCGAAAATTAAATTGAGTAATTGTAAATTGTAAATTGCCAAATTGTAAATACTATCATGGGTTATATTTCAGACGACACTCGTAAAGTGACTACACATCGCCTTATCGAAATGAAACAGAGAGGCGAAAAAATATCAATGTTGACATCATACGACTATACTATGGCGCAGATTGTGGACGGTGCCGGGGTAGACGTGATTCTGGTGGGAGATTCCGCTTCCAATGTAATGGCAGGCAATGTCACCACGCTTCCCATCACGCTCGACCAGATGATTTATCATGGCAAATCCGTGGTTCGCGGTGTGAAGCGTGCCATGGTCATTGTCGACATGCCTTTCGGCTCTTATCAGGGCAACGAACTGGAGGGATTGGCTTCCGCTATCCGTATTATGAAAGAAAGCCATGCCGACGCCCTCAAACTGGAGGGAGGCGAGGAAATCATCGGTACGGTGAAGCGTATCCTCAGCGCCGGTATTCCCATCATGGGACATCTCGGACTGATGCCCCAATCCATCAACAAGTATGGAACATATACGGTCCGTGCCAAGGATGATGCCGAAGCCGAGAAACTGGTACGCGATGCGCATTTGCTGGAAGAAGCCGGATGCTTCGGACTGGTATTGGAGAAGATTCCTGCCGCATTGGCTGCCCGCGTGGCAAGCGAGCTGACTATACCCGTTATAGGCATCGGTGCCGGTGGCGATGTGGACGGCCAGGTGTTGGTGGTTCAGGATATGCTGGGTATGAATAACGGTTTTCGTCCCCGTTTCCTGCGTCGCTATGCCGACCTGCATACAGTGATGACGGATGCCATCAGCCGTTATGTATCCGATGTGAAGAATTTAGATTTCCCGAATGAGAAAGAACAGTACTAACAAACTCATGACACTCAATTTTTGGCGGATGTGTACGGCAAATCTGTTGCTGTTCATATCCGTCTATATGCTTTTCCCTTTGCTTCCTTTTGTGATGGGAGAGCAGTTGGGTGTTTCCGTCGGGCAGGCGGGCAGCATGTTTCTGGTCTTTGTGGTGGCCATGTTTGCTGTCGGTCCTTTCCATGCCTATCTGGTCGATGAATATAAAAGGAAACACGTGCTCCTTTACTCCGCACTCATTATGCTGGCGGCTGTTCTGGGATATGCCTTTGTGGATGGTTATACGAAATTTCTGCTGCTTGCCGCTGTGCAGGGAGCATGTTTCGGGCTGGCAACCACAGCGGGCATTACGGTGGCCATCGACATAACGACTTCCGCGCGCCGCAGCGCAGGAAACATGGTATATGCATGGGCTGCACGCTTGGGCATGCTGGTGGGTGTTGTGTTGGGCATTGGAATGTATAAGATGTATGGTTTCCGTATGGTGACCTATCTGTCCGTAGCGGCCGGACTGGCTAGCATATTTTTCGCATCGAGGGTATATGTGGCTTTCCGTGCTCCGATAGGCGTGTCGTTGTGCAATATGGACCGCTTCTTATTGCCGCGTGCATGGGTACCTGCCATCAATATGCTGTTGATTGCTTTTGTACCGGGAGCGTTGCTGCCACTGATGTTTGTGGGCGATTACTGGTCATTGGCGGCATTGGCTGTATTGGTGTTCATTACAGTCCCGTTCATGAAGATGTTCGTCAAGCTGTCGCACCATTGCCAGCGTGGAACGGCAAACACCACTTGTCATTTGTCTATGGAGACAGGGCTGCTGGTGGGCATGACTGTGGCTTGCCACCTGATGGACAAAGCGCAGATATACCATGTGGCGTCTGTTGCTGCTATGCTTGCCGTATTTTTCTTTGTACTGCTGACCTATCCTTATTATAAGAAGAAGCGGGTGAGGTAAGGGATAAATACAATCAATCCTATAATGGCCGCCGTTGCAGCACATACCAGTACTGCTCCGGCGGCTATGTCTTTTACTTGCCCTGCCACGGGATGCTGTTGGGGAGACACCAGGTCGACCAGCTTCTCAATGGCGGTATTGAACAGTTCGGCTGCTATCACCACTCCGATGCAGAGAATGATTATCATCCACTCCATGCGGGTAATGCCTAAAACGAATCCTGCAATGACTACCACAGCCGTAGCTATCAGATGGAAGCTCAGGTTCTGTTCTTTTCCTATGCAACACCGGATACCTTTCCAGGCATATCCGAAACTGCGCAACTGCTTTTTAAAGTCGTACTTCATGGATTATAGTTGTTGCTTAATTCCTTGAAACCTGTTTCACTCCCTTTACTGTTCTCAGTTTCTTGACAAGTGCTTCCAGATGTCCCGTATCGCTCACCATGATGGTCAGTGTTCCGGAGAACAGCCCGTCATGCGAGTCAATGCCGATGCTTCTCAAAGTAATACCCGTTTCTTTGGAAATGATGGAAGTGATGTTGGTCACGATGCCGATGTCATCGTGTCCCACTACGCGCAGGGTGATGGGGTACTGTGTACCTTGTGACTTTCCGGCCCAGCGTGCCTTCACGATACGGTAGCCGAAACGTGAGTGCAAATCACTGGCATTGGGACAATCGCAACGGTGTATCTTGATACCTCCCGTCACACTGACAAAGCCGAATACATCATCTCCATAGATGGGATTGCAGCAGCGTGCCAACTTGAAATCCAATCCTTTCAGATTTTGATCAATGACCAGTACATCTTCTTTGGTACCTATCTCTTCCGGTATGCCTTGTTGAAGGTTATAGCCTTCAGCACTGCGGTAGACAATATCGTCGCGCGTATCATTTTCCCGTCTTTGCTGTTCCTGGTATTTGTCTATAATCTCGTTGACATCCAGTTCTTCATCGGCTATGGCTTGATAGAAGTCGGTCACTATCTTGAAACCGAGGCGCTTGATGAGGCGCATCATGGTTCCTTCATCATACTCTATCTTCCGGTTCTTGAACTTGCGTTCCAGGGTTTCCTTAGCGAAGGCGTGCTGGCGTGCAGCCATTTCCTTCAATGCCTGGCGTATTTTGGTGCGTGCCTTGGAGGTGGTTACGATGTTCAGCCAGTCCTGCTTGGGCGTCTGCGTATTCGATGTCATTATCTCCACCTGGTCACCGCTATGCAGCATTTGCTTCAGCTGTACATTCTTGCCGTTCACTTTTGCACCGATACATTTGCAGCCCAGTTTGCTATGGATGTGGAACGCAAAATCGAGCACGGTGGAGCCTTTGGCAAGTTTGAACAAATCACCTTTGGGGGTAAATACAAATACCTCGTCTTCGTACAAATCCAGTTTGAACTGGTCCATCGTTTCCAGTCCGTTGCTGTCCGAGCTCTCTAAGGCTTCGCGTACGGAAGTCAGCCATTCGTCAAGACCAGATTCACCTTTCACTCCTTTGTATCGCCAATGGGCGGCCAGGCCTCGTTCGGCAATATCATCCATGCGTTCGGTACGTATTTGTACTTCCACCCATTTGCCTTCGGGGCCCATCACGGTGATGTGCAGTGATTCATATCCGTTGCTTTTAGGTACGGACAGCCAGTCGCGTAGCCTTTTCGGGTTAGGCTGGTACATATCTGTTACGATGGAGTAGGCCTGCCAACATTCCAGTTTCTCCTTTTCCAGGCAAGAGTCCAGGATGACGCGGATGGCGAACAGGTCATACACGCCTTCGAAGGGGCATTTCTGCTTCTTCATTTTCTGGTAGATGGAGTGGATGGACTTGGTGCGTCCTTTGATATGGAACTTCAGTCCGGCTTCTTCGAGCTTCTTCTGTACCGGTGCAATGAAGGCGGCAATGTACTTGTCACGCGATGCCTTGGTCTCATTCAGTTTTTCCTTGATATGGTAGTAAACTTCCTTTTCTGTATATTTCAATGAGAGGTCTTCCAGTTCCGACTTCAATTTGTACAGACCCAGCTTATGGGCAAGGGGCGCATAGAGATAAGCCGCTTCGTTGGCTACCTGCCGACGGGCTTCATCGTTCTTGCAATCCTTTATCTGCCGCATGATGTTTACGCGGTCGGCAATCATGATGAGAATGACACGCATGTCTTCGGCGAAAGTCAGCAACAAGTTGCGGAAATTCTCGGACTCGATGGTAGGGCTTTTGGAATAAAGTTCGTTTACACGTATCAATCCCCGGATGATGCCTGCCACATCCTCGCCATAGATTTGCTCCACTTCCAGAGCGGTGCAAGTGCCGCAGCGCACGGAGTCGTGCAGCATGAGCCCCAGGATAGAAGCACGCTTCATTCCGATTTCTTCCGCTACAATGACAGCCGTCTGCATATCTTTGATGACGGGATTCAAACCGAATATATCACGCTGGATACGGTTGTTCTGTATAGTATTGACAAGATGTGTTTTCAGCTTTTTGCAGTCCCCCTTCTGGAGGGTTTCTCCGGAAAGTTGCAACAGTTTGCGGTAGAGCGAGAAGAGTAAATCTTTCTCTTTGATAGTGAAAAATTCATCAGTTTCCATAATCGTCCGTATTTTATGCTTCAAAGGTAAGTTTTTTCTTCATTTTCTTGACGGCAGTTCTGCTTTTTTTGTATTTTTGGGCATGAATTAATAAAACAAGATATTATGATAACACCGCAAGACAAAGAGTTGCTCGAAAATAAAGGCATCTCCGAAGAACAAATAGCCGAACAGTTGGCTTGTTTCGAAAAAGGTTTTCCATACTTGAAGCTGTCTGCCGCCGCTTCTGTAGAAAAGGGTATACTGGCTCCGGATACGGATGAACAGAAGAAATACCTGGATGCCTGGGAGGCATATACACAAACCGATAAAGTGGTGGTGAAGTTTGTGCCTGCTTCGGGTGCTGCCAGCCGTATGTTCAAGAACTTGTTTGAATTTCTCGGGGCAGACTATGACTCTCCCCAGACAAACTTTGAAAAGACTTTCTTTGAGAAAATAGAGAAGTTTGCCTTCTATGATGACTTGAATACCGCTTGCCAGAGGACTGCCGGAAAGGATATACCGACTTTGGTTGCCGCTGGAAACTACAAGGCGGTTGTTGCTGCCTTACTCGAAGGGGCCGGACTGAACTATGGTGCTCTGCCCAAAGGATTGCTTAAGTTCCATAAGTATGAAGACGGTAGCCGCACGCCGCTGGAAGAGCACTTGGTAGAAGGAGCATTGTATGCTGCCAATAAGAACGGTAAGGTGAATGTGCATTTCACGGTTTCGCCCGAACATCGTGCCTTGTTCAAGGCTTTGGTAGACGAAAAGGCTGCCGCTTATGCAAAGAAGTATGGGGTGGATTATAACATCTCTTTTTCGGAACAGAAGCCGAGCACCGATACCATTGCCGCCGATATGGAAAACAAACCCTTCCGCGACAATGGCAAATTGTTGTTCCGTCCCGGCGGTCATGGCGCCTTGATTGAAAACTTGAATGACCTTGATGCGGATATTATCTTCATAAAGAATATAGACAATGTGGTACCCGACAAGCTGAAAGGTGACACCGTATTATATAAGAAACTGATTGCCGGTGTGCTGGTAGCGTTACAGCAGAGAGCGTTTGCTTATCTGCAGTTGCTTGACAGCGGGAAGTATACACACGAGCAAATTCTTGAAGTTCTGCAATTCCTGCAGAAACAACTCTATTGCAAGAATCCGGAGACAAAGAATCTGGAAGATGCCGAGTTGGTTATATATCTGAAAGAGAAGCTGAACCGTCCGATGCGTGTTTGCGGTATGGTGAAGAACGTAGGCGAACCGGGCGGAGGTCCGTTCCTGGCATACAACAGTGACGGTACTATCTCTCTGCAGATTCTGGAAAGTTCGCAGATTGATATGGACGACCCGGAAAAGAAGGAAATGTTTGAAAAAGGTACCCATTTCAATCCGGTGGATTTGGTTTGCGCCGTACGTGACTATAAAGGACATAAGTTCAATCTTGTGAAGTATGTGGATAAAGCGACGGGGTTCATCTCCTATAAGTCCAAGAACGGCAAGGACCTGAAGGCGCTTGAACTTCCCGGTTTGTGGAACGGGGCTATGAGTGATTGGAACACAGTATTTGTAGAAGTGCCTCTGACTACATTCAATCCGGTAAAGACGGTGAATGACTTGTTGAGAGAACAACACCAATAAGAGGATTTACTATTAGACGATTTACGATGTACGATTGGGATTGCTTTGGCTTGTGGCGGTTTATTGTCTAAAGTAACTCTAATCGTACATCGTACGTCGTCAAATCGTAAATATATAAAATTGTAAATAAAAGAATTGATGAAAAAGATTTTATTGTTAGGTTCCGGTGAGTTGGGCAAGGAGTTTGTTATTTCTGCCCAACGTAAGGGCCAGTATATCATTGCTTGCGACTCGTATGCCGGAGCGCCTGCCATGCAAGTGGCAGATGAATGTGAGGTATTCAGCATGCTCGATGGAGATGCTTTGGAACGTGTAGTACGCAAACACCAGCCGGATATTATTGTTCCGGAAATTGAGGCTATCCGTACGGAACGTCTGTATGATTTCGAGAAAGAAGGCATTCAGGTAGTGCCCAGTGCACGCGCCGTGAACTTTACCATGAACCGTAAAGCCATACGTGACCTTGCAGCTAAAGAGCTGGGATTGAAGACTGCTAAATATTTTTATGCCAAATCTTTGGATGAACTGAAAGCTGCTGCTGAAAAGATAGGTTTCCCGTGTGTGGTGAAACCGCTGATGTCCTCTTCCGGTAAAGGCCAGTCTCTCGTAAAGAGTGCCGACGAACTGGAGCATGCCTGGGAGTATGGCTGTAATGGTAGCCGTGGAGACATCAAAGAACTTATCATTGAAGAGTTCATCAAGTTCGACAGTGAGATAACACTGCTCACCGTAACACAGAAGAATGGTCCGACCTTGTTCTGCCCGCCTATCGGCCATGTACAGAAGGGTGGGGACTATCGTGAAAGCTTCCAGCCTGCCCATATTGACCCTGCCCATCTAAGGGAGGCGCAGGATATGGCAGAGAAAGTGACCCGTGCCTTGACCGGTGCCGGATTGTGGGGAGTGGAATTCTTTCTCAGCCATGAGAACGGTGTCTATTTCTCCGAACTCTCTCCACGTCCGCACGATACGGGTATGGTAACCCTGGCCGGAACCCAGAATCTGAATGAGTTTGAATTGCACTGTCGTGCGGTGCTTGGTCTGCCTATCCCTGGCATCAAGCAGGAGCGTATAGGAGCCAGTGCTGTCATCCTTTCTCCGATAGCCAGTCAGGAACGTCCCAATTATCGTGGCATGGAAGAGGTTACGAAAGAAGAGGATACTTATCTGCGTATTTTTGGTAAGCCTACTACCCGCGTAAACCGCCGTATGGGTGTAGTGCTGTGTTATGCACCTCTTGACAGTGATCTTGACACGCTGCGCGACAAAGCGAAGCGTATTGCTGATAGGGTAGAGGTATATTAATGATTAGTGATGAATGATTGGTGATTTGTTGATGAATGGATACCATCAACAAATCACCAATCGTCAGTATTAATCATTGAAAAAGAGTCCGGGATAAATCTCTCCTCCAAGTTCTGTTACATCGAGGCTTTGTAATAGTTTTCCATCCGGAGCATAGAACAGTTGGAATTCTTCATCGGAATTGTATTGTTCCACCTCAATTATTATCACTGTGGGATGTTTGGGAAAGGTGATGATTCTTATATCCCTTAATCTCATGCCGGTCATTGTACTGCTCATGAATGCTTCTGCCACGGGAGCCGGCACTTTTTCCAGTGACTCTACATCCGTTTCAGTCATAACCCACTCCGCTTGTTTATTGAACCAGACATCAATTTCCTGAACATCTGCAATAAATTCTGCCACGTAGCAACCGGCCATTTGCTCCCATTCCACATCCGTTGCTTGAGGATAGAGCGTTTGAAAAGCTGTTTGTATATTTGCAGGAAGACGTCCTTCCGCAAAAGCGGACACCGACAGCAAGGCAAGTAGTCCTGCCAGAATACAGAATTTGAACTTTTTCATAATCAAGGTTGTTTTGAGTTTTCTGTAAGAACAACCTTGTTGTATTTTTGTTTCCGGAAATCAGTATATTGGTTGATGCATTTTTAAATATCAGTGAACTGGCCTTTGTATACAAAAGTTTTTTCTCCGAAATCCACTTCCGGTAATACGGCATCTTCCTTGAATAATCCGTAAACAGATGACCCCGAACCACTCATGGAGGCATATACAGCTCCTTGCCGGTACATCTCTTCCTTGATTTCTCCAATAGCCGGGAATTGGGGGAATACGCTTTCTTCAAAGTCATTGACCATTCGTCCGTTCCATTCTTCTACGGGAAGTTGGGCAATTTCTTTCAGGGACATTTCCGGATGATGCGGTTTTATTTTTGCAAAGGCATCCCGTGTAGAGACGAAAATGTCCGGCTTCACCAACCATATCCGATATCCTTTCAGTGAGAGGGGAAGGGGAGAAAATATGTTTCCGATACCTTCTGCGTAAGTCGGACGGTTTTTGATGAAGAAGGCACAATCGGCACCCAGCTTGGCGGCATACTCTTCCAGAGTGTCATCCGGCAGTCCGAGTTCAAACTTATTATTCAGAAGCTTCAGCATGAAGGCTGCATCGGCCGAACCGCCACCCAGTCCGGCTCCCGAGGGAATATGCTTGAAGAGATGAATATCTACCGGAGGAAGGTTGAACCGGTCATCCAGTAACTTGTAGGCTTTCACTACCAGGTTACTCTCTGCTTCTCCCTCAATTTCCAGACCTGCTTGATGCAGACGGAACTTTCCGTTTCCTTCGTTCAAGATATTGATTTCCAAAGCATCTTCTATGGGAACCGGATAGAAAATGGTTTCCAGATTATGGTATCCGTCCGGACGCTTTTCTGTGATATTCAGTCCCAGGTTTATTTTGGCATTTGGAAAAGTCAGCATGGCGTTGAAAATTAAGAATTAATAATTTAAAATTAAAAGGAGAAGCTATTGGAGTGCAGCTTCCGAAGACAAAGTTAGTGATTTCTGTTCATAGTAGATTGAAAACTTAACAATGATTTATTTACTGCTTATAAATAAATTCGCTTATCTTTGCCATACGAGCGAAGATAGGCTGCACCTCAACATAACTTTTTCATGCAAGCATGAAAGTTATGTATTCGGTTTGCACTATCTTTGCTTTCCCTTTCTAAAAGGGAAATTCATTTAATTTTTAATTTTCAATTTTTAATTCTTAAAGTGGCAGAACAAAGAAGAACATCCCGTACTCCGAAAGGAAAGGCACCACAGCCCGTAACAGACTACGGACGTATCCAGCCGCAAGCGCCGGAGCTGGAAGAAGCTGTCTTGGGAGCCTTGATGATTGAGAAGGACGCTTATTCGCTGGTAAGTGAAATTCTTCGTCCGGAGTCATTCTATGAGCATAGACATCAGTTGATATATTCCGCTATTACCGATTTGGCCGTGAATCAGAAGCCGGTCGATATCCTCACCGTGAAGGAGCAACTTTCCAAGCGGGGAGAACTGGAGGAAGTGGGCGGACCGTTCTATATTACCCAACTCAGCAGTAAGGTGGCATCTTCTGCGCACATCGAATATCATGCCCGTATCATTGCACAGAAAGCATTGGCACGTGAACTGATAACTTTTACCAGCAATATCCAGAGCAAGGCTTTCGACGAGACGCTGGACGTGGACGATTTGATGCAGGAGGCCGAAGGAAAGCTGTTCGAGATTTCCCAGCAGAACATGAAGAAGGATTATACGCAGATTAATCCTGTCATTGCCGAAGCCTATGATTTGATTCAGAAAGCTGCTGCCCGTACCGATGGTTTGAGTGGTTTGGAAAGTGGTTATACCAAGCTGGACAAGATGACTTCCGGATGGCAGAAGTCCGACCTCATCATTATTGCAGCCCGTCCTGCCATGGGTAAAACGGCATTCGTGCTTTCCATGGCGAAGAACATTGCCGTGAATTTCCGTAATCCCGTAGCGCTGTTCTCGCTTGAAATGAGTAACGTGCAGCTGGTGAACCGTCTGATTTCCAATGTGTGCGAGATTCCGAGTGAGAAAATCAAGAGTGGCCAGTTGGCGGACTATGAATGGCAGCAGTTGGATTACAAACTGCGTGACTTGCTGGATGCTCCGCTTTATGTGGATGATACGCCTTCTTTGTCGGTATTCGAACTCCGTACGAAGGCACGGCGTCTGGTACGTGAGCACGGAGTGAAGATTATCATCATCGACTACCTTCAGCTGATGAATGCAAGCGGAATGTCTTTCGGTAGCCGTCAGGAAGAAGTTAGTACCATTTCGCGTTCATTGAAAGGTTTGGCCAAGGAGCTGAACATTCCTATCATCGCTCTGTCGCAGTTGAACCGTGGTGTGGAGAACCGTGAAGGCGAGGAAGGCAAGCGTCCCCAGTTGAGTGACCTTCGTGAATCCGGTGCCATCGAGCAGGATGCCGATATGGTGTGCTTCATTCACCGTCCCGAATATTACAAGATTTATACTTCTGCCGATGGCAGTGACTTGCGCGGTATGGCGGAAATCATCATAGCAAAGCACCGTAACGGTGCTGTGGGGGATGTGCGTCTGAGATTTATCGGACAGTACACCCGTTTCCAGAATCCGGAGGATGATATGGTTATCCCACCTCCGACGGAGGGTGGAGGAGCTACATTCGGTTCACGTATGAATGCGCCTATCGGAAGTACGGCAACACCGCCACCTCCATCGGCTGCTGATTTTCCGCCACAGACGGACAACCCGTTTGGAGGTGTGGGGTCGGACGGGCCATTACCTTTCTGATGTATTTTTATGGCTACACCCTTTGCCTTGAATGCCTATACCATCGTAGAGTGATGGCTACACCTTTAGGTACAAAGGGTGTAGCCATGTTAAATACTGTATTTGAGCCTATTTACTTATTCTAGGGACTGTCGTTAAATTCCGTCATTATGAGTCAATCGGCAGACTGTCCCGGTAATTT
>NZ_QTMD01000024.1:0-86731 GCF_003602995.1 Bacteroides sp. AF25-38AC
TTAGCACAAGGGGGCAGAATCGCTTGGTTTTAGGGGGCAGCTTACACTGGATTTTCCAAGCTGAGGGAGTTGAGTTTCAAACTATCTTATCTGCCTCTCGTTTATCCGACATTTTTTTTATGCGTCTTTCTGTCGCATCGGTCGTTTTCGTTTCGGGTGCTTGAAAAGGTAGGGATTAGGGAATGCAAGGTTTTTCGGTCAAAATACTACCCGCAGGGCTGGAGATTTTTACCGAAAACAGGAGGCTTGACCTTGCTTTCCCGTCCAATCCCGGAATTACCTTTGCGCCCAGAACGAAAATGACTGACTGATGCGGCTTACTGAAAGGCGCAAAATGGAGGTAAACGAAAACAGAGGCAGATTGTGTAGAAAAAAACTTCAGGGGAAAATCCGTAAAAAAAAGAATCACCAAAAGGAAAAAGACATCACCGGAAGCGTGAAAAGGGCAAACCACAACAAAGGAAGTATGATTGTTTCCGATCCGACGGAACTTGTTCAGCCGGGTGGCAACAATCATTCTTCCCGGTTTGTCCGGCTGTGTGTGGGCGCCTGTTTCATTCATGGGGCAGGCTGACACACTCTGCATTCACTTTCCGCTTCCGGCAAAAGAGACAGCGAAAAAAGAAAAATCATTTGAAAACCCGTAAAAGCACCTCTTGGCATAGGCGCAAAAGAAAGGGGCATTGCTTCATCTGTCTAAACATCGTTTAGGCGTGAGGCAATGCCCTTTTCTCCAGCTATGCGGTAGTCGGCACACGTTTGTTCCAAACTCGTTTTGGGCAATGGTGTGCCGACGGACAATACCGCTTTTACGGAAAATTCTTATGAATGAGGGGATAAAAAACGGGAGTTTATATCAAAATCTCGAATTAAATAGCTACTTTTGCATACGAAGAGTTCTTTGAAGGTTACGCAACGCGCAGAAGGATAATGCAGTAGATAACTAACTAAATCGTAACCTATTACTATCAAGAGCAATTAACCTACGCTCATTTCCAATAAATTACACTCTTTTCGTAACTTCCAGGAGCAAATGTACGATGAATATTGCAGATAAAGTTCTTAATGACCATTAAGTCTTGTTATAAAACATGATATTATCTACTGCAAATTTGGAGATTATAAGAAAACACGTACCTTTGCAATGTGTTTTTCATAGTATTAGATTTAAGGTTAACAAAAGATTGGCTGTCTGGGATAGATAGCCTTTTTTTTATGCCCGCACCATTCGATTCATCCAATTAGTATCAATTCACTTTATACAACTTTTTAACCCACCAAAAGTGTTTTTAAACCCCAAAAGTTGTAGATTATAAATACTATGTTTATATTTGCAACATGAAAAAAGCGCTCGAGAAAATGTAGTATCTACAACTCGTCTGTGAAGTAGGTGGCGGTTGTGATATAGACAGCGTTCATAAGACAAACAAGCAAGCAATCTACAACAATAAAAATATGAAAGTTAGACTTATGACGAAAGTTAGTGCTGCAACCCTCATTTCAGCAATTGCCTGCAGCATATTCACGGGATGTACCGAAAAAGACCTATACAATCCCGAACGTGGAAAAACAGAACTAAAGCCGGAGAGCGAATACTTTGACTTTGCAACAACAGCCCAGGTAGCTTTTGACGTGAATTATGGAAAAATCGCAGGAGGCGCATTAATAGAGGTGTTTACAGAAGACCCCATCACCTATCAGACAAACAACCTCTACTCCATCAACGGCGAAGCGGTTTTTAAAATCTTTGCAGATGCAGACGGACGCTTCACCGGCAACGTAGAACTGCCCAAAGCGACAGAAAAGGTATATATCATCTCACAAAGTTGGGGAGCCCCCATGTATGTGGAAGCAGATGTGGAAAATGGCAAAGTGGTGGTAGATATGACCGAAAATAATGCCAACACCCGCTCAACTGCCATGACACGTGCAAAATCCAACCTGACTATCGACCTAAAGGATAGGAAGGAACGGGTATACTCCATCGTTGGATGGGGACAATCTCACGGTGAGATTATTGATAATAATGACATTGTAACTACGGGAAATTTCAATGACGGAACTTTAAAGCAGTTACAACACACACTGTGGAAAGGTTATGACAGCAAACCCAGCAATCTGGACAACAGAGCTTTGGTGAGCGATACAAAGCATGTGAACACCACCATTGCCCAAGCATATATCAACAACCAGGGACAACACGTAACGATTACCGATGCAGAACTGTATCTGACCTTCCTGACCGAACGTGCCGGTTACCTGACTTCCATCGGCTATTATTACTACAAGACCAATGAAATTCCCAACAGCCCTGACAAGGTAGACAAATTCATTATCATTCCCAATGCATCCATTGCAGGAGACGACCCGTATACCGGATGGTCTGGAAGTGGTAACAAATATTCCCGATATGACGCTCCCATACAGAAGAATACAAAAATACAACTTCTGTATCAGGACGAAAACGGTAATGTCTCCACCAAATTCCCGGCAGGATATACCATAGGATATTTCATCATCCCCAATGGATATACCCCCAATAAAGGTATCGACTACTCTATAAATTATATATATTCCAATAAAGAATGGAACAAGATATATGCAGGCCAACAAGCTCGCTTTATCTCCCTCTCCACCAGCAACGGCACGGTAGTCTACGGAGTAGAAGATGGCGATGATACCAGCTACGAAGACATACTGTTCTGTATCGATGCCAACCCCAATGAAGCCATTCAAGACCCGGACCGTCCGGTCATAGACCCGGAAGAGCCTACGGTGACGAGCTCCGAAACAACCTACCGCACGTATGCCTACGAAGACATCTGGCCCAATGGCGGTGACTATGACTTGAACGACGTGATTATCGAACACAAACGGGCCATTTCATTCAACAGCAACAATTATGTGCTGAAGGTGGAAGACACCTTTGTACCCGTACAGCAAAGTGGTGCCGCCACATACTCCAACGCATTTGCCGTGCAATATGTGGCCAGCCAGCGAGGCAGCATAGAACTGCCTGCCGGAGCAGTCGATGAAACAGAGACCTCTTCTGTCATCCTATTCCCCGATGCAAAGTCTGTGCAGGGCAACGAATTTACCGTAACCCGTACATTTGCAGACAACACATTGCCTAAGAAGAATCTGGAGAGCGACTTGAACCCGTTCATCATTGCCCAGTATACAGCCGGAGCCGACAACCGGACAGAAGTGCATCTGCCCAAGAAGAAAGCGACCGGTAAAGCCAACGCAGAGCAAATCGGAGCCGAAGACGATGCCTACTACATCAACAAGGACGGCAAATATCCATTCGCCATCATGCTGCCGGCCACAACCGGCACGGAAGGCCCCATCCGGTTCACTCCGGCAAAGGAAACCGTACGCATCGACCTGGAGTATCCCGATTTCGCCAAATGGGTAGAGTCCAATGGTGCCACCAATAATGACTGGTATCTCTACTACCAGTCGTCCAAAGAGTGAAATCCTACGACATTGCTTAAAGAAGAGCCGCGCAATAGTTGCATTTGCGCGGCTTTTTCATGCATGACCATTACCGTTATGAAATTATTTTTTCTACATTTGCATCCGCTAAAAGGAAACAAAACCGCATCAGGCTGAAAAAAACATGAGGAATACATCACCCGCCGCACCTACCATCCGCTTCCGCCGCTGGAGCAGAAAAGCCTACGCTGCATTTGCCAGCATAGGACGGTGTGTCACCATCGGTTGCCTGCGCAAAAGCGTGGCAGACAGCTCTCTGTCCAAACAGAAGACTGCGGGAACCGCCGGACATGCCGGATGCGGGGAAGAGAGTACCTGGAAAGGAGAAACGGAAGGAAGGGAAACCGACACCGGCATTCCGCTGGGTAGCAGCAGCGTCCTGACAAGTATCCTCACGGAGCCGGGAACGAACCGGCACATTCTTTTTGAAACACAATTCATCCGCCCCTGCGGGAATACGGGCGGACAAGACACATATAGCCTGAAACAAAAGAGAACAAGAGGTACGGATTACCGGAAGCCATGCAGCAGAATGACGAGCTGCACCGCCCCGGCAATCCGTACCTCTGTCTTTATCCATGAACATAACCCAAGAAAGATATGACCCTACAGAAATTAAAGGAACAAGTGCTGCGCGGCAGCCACATCAGTAAGGAAGAAGCCGAATGGCTGGCTGTGCAACCCGACAAGGAAGCGCTATACGAAGCTGCCCACGAGATAACCCGGGCCCGAGCCTCGGAGGAGTTCGACATGTGCTCCATCATTAATGCCAAGTCCGGACGATGCCCGGAAAACTGCAAGTGGTGTGCACAGTCGTCGCACTACAAAACCCAGGCAGACGTGTACGACCTGGTGGACAAAGAAGAATGCCTGCGGCATGCCCGGCATAATGAAGCCCAGGGCGTGGCACGCTTCTCGCTGGTGACCAGTGGACGGAAGCCCTCCTCCAGAAACATGGAGAAACTGTGCGAAGCCGCCCGGCACATGCGCCGGCACTCGTCCATCCAGTTGTGCGCATCACTGGGACTGCTCAACGAAGACGAAATACGGGCACTGCACGACGCAGGCATCACCCGCTATCACTGCAACCTGGAGACAGCCCCCTCCTACTTTCCCCAACTGTGCAGCACGCACACGCAGGAAGAGAAGCTGCGCACCCTGCAAGCCGCCCGCAATGTAGGCATGGACATCTGCAGCGGCGGCATCATCGGCATGGGCGAGAGCATGGAGCAACGCATCGAATTCGCCTTCACACTGCGCGAGCTGGAAGTACAGTCCATCCCCATCAACCTCCTGAGCCCCATCCCCGGCACACCGCTGGAACGGCAGGCACCACTCAGCGAGGAGGAAATACTGACCACCATCGCCCTCTTCCGCTTCATCAACCCGACAGCTTTCCTCCGCTTTGCCGGAGGACGCTCGCAACTGAGCAAGGAGGCCGTAAAGCAAGCGCTACACATCGGCATCAACTCCGCCATCGTGGGCGACCTGCTGACAACGCTCGGCTCGAAAGTGTCAGAAGACAAGGTACTGATAGAAGATGCCGGATACCGGTTCTGCGGCTCGCAGTTCGACAGAGAGCACCTATGGCACCCCTATACCTCCACCACCAACCCGCTACCGGTGTATAAGGTGAAGCATGCCGAAGGCGCCACCATCACCCTGGAAAGCGGAGAAACACTCGTAGAGGGAATGTCGTCGTGGTGGTGCGCCGTCCACGGGTACAACCACCCTACACTGAACCGGGCGGCAGAGAAACAGCTGGGCAAGATGTCGCATGTGATGTTCGGAGGGCTGACACACGACCCTGCCATTGAACTGGGCCAGTTGCTGCTACCGCTTGTCCCGCCGTCCATGCAGAAGATATTCTATGCCGACTCGGGCTCGGTGGCAGTAGAGGTGGCCTTGAAAATGGCCGTGCAGTACTGGTATGGCAAGGGAAAGGCGAAGAAGAACAATTTTGTGACTATCCGTTCGGGCTATCACGGGGATACATGGAATGCCATGTCTGTCTGCGACCCGGTGACGGGCATGCATTCGCTGTTCGGGGCATCATTGCCGGTGCGCTATTTCGTGCCGCAGCCGCGCTCGCGCTTCCACGGCGAATGGGATGAACGGGATACGGTGGAACTGCGGAAACTGGTAGAGGAGCATCACGAGGAACTGGCAGCGCTTATCCTCGAACCTGTGGTGCAGGGCGCTGGCGGCATGTGGTTCTACCACCCCCAGTACCTGCGCGAAGCGGCACAGATATGCAAGGAACATGGCCTGCTGCTGATATTCGATGAGATAGCCACGGGCTTCGGACGGACGGGAAAACTCTTTGCCTGGGAGCACGCGGGTGTAGAACCGGACATCATGTGCATAGGAAAGGCCATAACGGGCGGATACATGACGCTGTCTGCCGTACTGACGACGAATGAAGTGGCGGATACCATCTCCAACCATACACCGGAGGTGTTTATGCACGGACCCACCTTTATGGGGAATCCACTGGCATGCGCCGTAGCGTGCGCTTCGGTGAAGCTGCTGACCTCGCCCGAATACGACTGGCAAGGCAAGGTGACTCGCATCAGCCGGCAACTGCAAGAAGAGCTTGAACCGGCACGCCGATTACCGCAAGTGACGGATGTACGTGTGCTGGGAGCCATCGGGGTGATTGAGACAAAAAAGCCCGTAGACATGGCGTGGATGCAAAAACGCTTCGTTGAGGAGGGAATCTGGGTACGCCCGTTCGGAAGATTGGTATACCTGATGCCTCCGTTCATTATAGAGCCGGAACAGTTGAGGAAGCTGACGGGAGGGTTGATGAAAATTATAAGAATGTGCTAATATGCTAATGTGCCAATTGGCTGCGCAATGTTTACGCTGCGCTATCACGCCGCAGGTCATTGGCATATTAGCACATTAAAACCACATTGGCACATTTTAAAAGAATTATGAATGCAATAGAATATATGCAGCAAGAGCTGCAAACATTGAAAGAACACAGCAACCTGCGCCGCCTGCCGCAACTGACACACGAGGGACGCACGGTTATAGCCGATGGCCGGCATATGCTGAACCTTTCGTCCAACGACTACCTGGGCCTGGCTGCCGACCGCCAGCTAAAGGAAGAATTCCTGCAGACACTGACACCGGACACCTTCCTGCCGACTTCCTCCTCCTCCCGCCTGCTGACGGGGAACTTCGGGATTTACGAAGAACTGGAGACGGAACTCGCCACACTTTTCGGCACAGAGACAGCACTGGTGCTCAATAGCGGCTATCATGCCAATATGGGGATTCTACCCGCCGTGAGCGATGCACAAACCCTGATATTGGCAGACAAGCTGGTGCATGCCAGCATCATCGACGGCATCCGCCTATCCACCGCACGCTGCATCCGCTTCCGCCACAACGACCTGGTACAACTGGAACGCCTGCTGGAACAACACCATGCAACATTCCGGCAATTGATTATCGTCACAGAAAGCATCTTCAGCATGGACGGTGACCAAGCCGACCTCACGGCATTGGTGCGTTTGAAAAAAAGATACTCCAACGTACTGCTCTATGTGGACGAAGCCCATGCATTCGGCGTAAGGGGACCGCGCGGTCTGGGCTGCGCCGAAGAAACCGGATGCATCCGGGATATAGATTTCCTCGTGGGCACCTTCGGCAAGGCAGCGGCGTCTGCCGGCGCATACATCGCCTGCTGCCGGACGATACGCGAGTATCTCGTCAACCGGATGCGAACCCTCATCTTCACCACGGCATTGCCTCCGACAAGTATTGCCTGGACACTGTTTATCGTACGGAAACTTGCCGGAATGCAGGACCGCCGCGAGCATCTGGCAAGAATCAGCCGGACGCTGCGCGAAGCATTACAAGCCAAGGGGTACGGATGCCCCAGCGCAAGCCATATCGTCCCCCTGATTATCGGCCCCAGTGCCGACACTGTGCTGTGCGCAGAGTTGCTGCAGAGGCATGGGTTCTATGCACTGCCGGTACGCCCGCCCACAGTGCCCGAAAGGACATCACGCATCCGCTTTTCGCTGACGGCAGACATACGGGAAGATGAGATTGGAGAACTGATACCCCTTATTCCCCTAAAGGAAGAGAGGAATACTAACGCTATACGATTCTAAAAACAGATGAAACAAAGTTACATTATACACGAGCATCATCCCCGGCTATTGCTGTTCTTTGCCGGCTGGGGAGCCGATGAGACGCCTTTCAAAATGTATCGTCCGGCAGCCAGCGACTTCATGGTGTGCTATGACTACCGCACACTGGATTTTGACGCCTCCGGACTGGAAGAATACCGCGAAATCAACCTCATCGGCTGGTCTATGGGGGTATGGGCGGCTTCGCAGACCGTGCCACAGCTCTCATCGCCAGGTACGTCCGGCGAAGGTATCCATATGGCAAACAGCATCGCCATCAACGGAACGCCCTACCCCATAGACCAGCATATGGGCATTCCACCCGCCATCTACCACGGGACATTGGACGGACTGACTGGGGCTTCACTGCACAAATTCCTCCGCCGCATGTGCGCCAACGGAGCAGCCTTCAAAGCTTTCCTGGAAATCACCCCCCGCCGTCCGCTGGAAGAGTTGAGAGATGAGTTGACGGAGATTGAGAAGATGTACCACACACTGCCTGCTGCCACCTTCCATTGGCAGCAGGCAGTAACGGGAGGCAACGACCGCATCATTCCACCAGCCAACCAGCTGCAAGCCTGGGAAATACTCGGCACCCCCGTACTGCAAACGGAGGATGCCCACTACCAGGAAGAGTTATTCAGACATTACCTGCAAGACCTATGGACAAGCCACTGAACCCGATGGACAAACAACTGATAGCCGCCCGCTTTGCCAAAGCCCGGAATACCTATACCCGGGAGGCCCGCGTGCAGCAACAAGTCGCCGAGAAGATGATGCAGCTCATAAAGGAACCATACACACGTTTCCGCCGTGTCGTAGAGTTTGGCTGCGGAACGGGAAGCTACTCACGTATCCTCCTCCACACCTTGCAACCGGAAGCTCTGCTGCTGAACGACTTGTGCCGGGAAATGGAGGAGTGCGTCAAGGAACTTTGCGACGGCACTACCGTGCAGTTCGTCCCCGGTGATGCCGAAGCCATCGACTTCCCCGGAGAAACCGACCTGATAACCTCGTGCTCCACCCTGCAATGGTTCAACGACCCAGGTGCTTTCTTCACCCGCTGCCACCAAGCACTGGTGGCAGACGGCCTGCTTGCCTTCAGCACCTTCGGCGCCACAAACATGCACGAAATACGCCAACTGACTGGGCACGGGCTGGACTATCTCTCCGTTGAGGAGCTGCAAGCCCTGCTGTCTCCCGGTTTCGATATTCTTCATGCCGAAGAAGAGGTGATATCCTTGCCCTTCCCCACTCCCCAGGCAGTGCTGAAGCATCTGAAGCAAACCGGAGTCACGGGTACGGAAAAAAGGATGTGGACGCGTAGTCGCCTGCAATCCTTCTGCAAAGAATACACAACCCGGTTCAGTGATGCCGCAGGCAACGTAAGCCTGACCTATCACCCTATTTATATCATCGCACGAAAAAAAACAAAATAATGGAAACAAAAAACATCTACTTCATCAGCGGCATTGATACAGATGCCGGAAAAAGCTATTGCACCGCCTGGTACGCCCGTGAGCTTATGCAACGCGGCCTGCGCGTCATCACCCAAAAATTCATCCAGACCGGCAACACCGGTCATTCCGAGGACATCGACCTGCACCGCCGCCTCACCGGAACCGGCTACCTGCCGGAAGACAAAGAGGGGCTGACCATGCCCGAGATATTCTCCTATCCCTGCTCTCCCCACCTCGCCGCCCGCATAGACAAGCGCCCGATAGACTTCGGAAAAATAGAGCGTGCCACCAGGGAACTTTCCCATCGCTATGATACCGTGCTCGTAGAAGGCGCCGGCGGTCTGATGGTTCCCCTTACCGAAGATTTCCTGACGATAGACTACATTGCGGAGAAGCAGTACCCGCTTATCTTTGTCACCTCCGGAAAGCTGGGCAGCATCAACCACACCCTGCTGAGCTTCGAAGCCATCAAGAACCGGGACATCGCGCTCGATACGGTACTCTACAACCTCTATCCCACGGTAGAGGACAAGACTATCCAGGAAGACACGATGAAATACATCAAGCAGTATTTGTCCAAGCACTTTCCCGGAACAAAGTTTGAGGTAGTGCCGGAAATTGTGTAAATTTGCAGCACATAAACGTCCTACTGCACATGGAAGCATTTACATTAGATTCAACTGAAATTATCGTACTCGCTACGGCGGGTGGTCTGTTCCTTATTCAAATTATCTACTACCTCTGTCTCTACAACCGTATTCATGCGCGCAGCCGTGCCGTGAAGCAGGGAGACACGCACTTCACCCAGGAACTGCCCCCCATATCCGTCATCATCTGCGCCCGCGAGGAATCCGAGAATCTGCGCCGCAACCTGGGCGCCGTGCTGGAGCAGGACTATCCCCAATTTGAAGTCATCGTCATTAACGACGGCAACACCGATGAGAGCGAGGATTACCTGACCATCCTCGAGGAGAAATATCCCCATCTCTACCACAGCTTCGTACCCGATTCCTCCCGTTACATCAGCCGCAAGAAGCTGGCCGTGACGCTTGGAATCAAGGCCAGCAAATATGAATGGCTGGTGTTTACCAATGCCAACTGCATGCCCCAAAGCAACCAATGGCTGCGACTGATGGCACGCAACTTCACATCACGTACCCAAGTGGTGCTGGGATACAGCGGCTACGAACGCGGCAAAGGCTGGCTGCACAAACGGACGGCATTCGACAATCTGTTCACTTCCATGCGCTATCTGGGATTTGCCCTGGCAGGCAGCCCCTACATGGGCATCGGGCGTAACCTGGCCTACCGGAAGGAACTCTTCTACCAACAGAAAGGATTCTCCGCACACCTCAACCTGCAACGGGGAGACGACGATTTGTTCATCAACCACGTGGCTACCCCGGAGAACACGCGGGTAGAAACGGATGCCAATGCCATTGTGCGCATGCAGCCGCTTCTGCGTACCAAGGACTGGAAAGAAGAGAAAATAGGCTACGCCTCCACAGCACGGCTGTATCATGGAATGCAACGCTGGCTGGCCGGTTTTGAGACCCTGACCCGCCTGGCATTCCACGCATCCTGGATAGCCGCGATGGTCATCGGCATTCTGCACTTCCACTGGCTGGCAGCAGGCGTCGCTTTTCTTTTGTTCCTGTTCCGTTTCACCATGCAGGCAGTCATTGTCAACAAGACTGCCCACGACCTGGAAGAACAGCGCAGATATTACTTCACACTACCGGCTTTCGACCTATTGCAGCCGATACAGTCTTTACGTTGGAAATGGTACTGTCTGTTCCGCAAGAAAAGCGATTTTCTGAGAAAGTGATTCTCTTATTCGTAACGGATGGAAGTTGCCGGATGGATGCGTGTAATCAGGAATGATGGGCCCAGCAACATCAGGACCGAAGCCAGCAATGTGCCGGCATTCAGCAGCAGGAACAGCCAGATATTGAAAGATACCGGAACAGTAGCCATGTAATAGGTTTCAGGGTCGAGCTTGAACAAGCCGGACCAGCGCTGCACGAAATAGAACGCAAGGCCGATTATGTTCCCCCAAAGCATGCCTTTCCCAATGAGGAAGACCGAAAACCAAAGGAAGACTTTACGGATGGTAAAGTTATTGGCTCCCAAAGACTTCAGCACGCCTATCATGGAGGTACGCTCTATGATGATAATCAGCAGGCCGGATACCATGGTGAAACCCGCCACCCCAATCATCAGAATGAGAATGACCCAGATGTTGACATCCAAGATGCCCAGCCAGGCAAAGATTTGGGGATTGAGCTGCTCTACATTACGGACGCAATACTCGGCACCATAGCGGTCGGGATTCTCATCCGTATCGGCAGCTATCTCATAGGTGGTTTCTTCCAGCTTGTCATAATCGCGTATTTCCAGCTCCACACCGCTCACCTGGTCCGGCTCCCAGTTGTTCAGGCGATTCACCAGATAGAGGTCGGTAAGCAGGAATAGGTTGTCGTATTCGGAGAAGTTGGTTTGGTAGATACCTACAATCTTCAGGCGGCGAGCACGCACATCGTCCTGGATGAAGTAGGTGTCTATCTTGTCACCAAGTTTCAATTGCAGCTTGTTGGCAAGAGACTTTGAGATGACTACGCGGTTGGACGAAGCGGAATCGCTGAATTGCGGAAACTCCCCCTCCAGCAGATGGCGGTGGAAAAAGGTGCTGTCATACTCCTGCCCCACACCTTTCAGCACCATTCCCTGAAAGGCATCGGCGGTCTTTATCATCCCCGGCTTGGTGGAGTAGCGTTGTACATGCTTCACTTCGGGATAATCGGAAAGCGCAGCCATCATACTGTCGCCCACCACCACCGGGCGCGTCTCATAAGAGCGTGCAGCATCCAAGTTGCCTATCTGGATATGGGCACCGAAACCCACGATTTTATCCCTCACCTCGCTCTTGAAGCCGACAATGACGGACACGGCAATAATCATCACCGCCAGTCCGAGAGCAATACCCACCATGGCAATAAGGACAGCCGGACGGGAAACTTGCTTGCCCGGCTCCGAGTTGCGATAAATGCGCAACGCTATAAAGCGAGATAAGTTCATGGGCCATTATTTTTTAGGCGCAGATTACACGGAAGATTTGAAACAAACGTCTTTATCTTAAGTTTTCCGTGTAATCCGCGTAATCCGCGCCTAATGAATTATTTCATTTTATTCGGTTCGTCCCGGATAGGCTTCCAATGCTTTTTGCAATACAAACAAGGCGCGGTTCAAGTCATCTTTCTTCAGTACGTATGCGATACGCACTTCGTTGCGACCGGAACCCGGCGTAGTATAGAATCCGGAGGCAGGCGCCATGAACACCGTCTGTCCCTCGTACTCGAACTCCGACAGACACCAGGCACAGAACTTGTCCGAATCATCTACCGGAAGCTTTGCCACCGTATAGAAGGCTCCCATCGGGATGGGCGAATATACGCCCGGTATACGGTTCAATCCGTCAATCAAGCATTTACGGCGTTCTACATATTCATCGTATGTGTCGCGCAGATAATCCTCATCGGCATCCAGCGATGCTTCTGCGGCAATCTGGCCAATCAACGGAGGACTGAGACGCGCCTGGCAGAACTTCATGACAGCATCCCGGATTTCCTTGTTCTTCGTTATCAGGGCACCGATGCGGATGCCGCACTCCGAATAGCGCTTGGACACGGAATCAATCAGCACCACATTGTTCTCAATGCCCTCCAGATGGCAGGCAGAGATATAGGGAGAACCCGTATAAATAAATTCACGGTACACCTCGTCCGAGAAGAGGAACAAATCGTACTTCTTCACAAGGTCGCGAATCTGGTTCATTTCACGGCGTGTATAGAGGTAACCCGTAGGATTGTTGGGATTGCAAATCAAAATAGCACGCGTGCGCTCGTTAATCAACTCCTCGAACTTCTCTACCTTGGGCAACGAGAAACCCTCTTCGATGGTCGTGGCAATGGTGCGTATCTTGGCTCCGGCAGAGATGGCAAACGCCATATAATTGGCATAGGCCGGCTCGGGAACAATGATTTCATCCCCCGGATTGAGGCAAGCCAGGAAAGAGAACAACACCGCCTCCGAGCCGCCGGAAGTGATGATGATGTCGTCTGCAGTCAGATTGATATTGTACTTTGCATAGTAACCCACCAACTTCTCTCGGTAACTGCGATATCCCGCACTGGGACTGTATTCCAGAACTTTCCGGTCGATGTTCCGTATCGCTTCAATCGCGACTTCCGGAGTAGGCAGGTCGGGTTGACCGATGTTCAGGTGAAATACATGTATACCCCTCTGCTTGGCAGCATCTGCCAGAGGAGCCAGTTTTCTGATAGGAGATGCGGGCATCTCCATTCCGCGAATAGATATTGTTGGCATGAGGTTTATTTACTATTTGACGATTTATGATTTACTATTTAATAGAGTATTTATAGGTGATATTGCTATCACTTTATCATTAAAGTTGCAAATGTAGCGAATTATTTGAAACCAAAAGGAAGGCAAGACCATAAAAACTTTAAAAAACTTATCTATCGTAAAAACTCTATGATATGTAAACAGAAACTTGTATCTTTGAAAAAGCAAACGAGCCAAGTAGAATCAATTGTAAATAGTAAATAGTCAAATAGTAAATAACACCATGGTCATCAACCTTATAACTTTTGCTTCCATACTGCATAAACAAGCATCAGTCCGTAGCTCCCACGAAGTGATATTGACTGAATTGGAAAAATACTTTACCGTCAACTTCATTGATTACAAAGACATAGACAAGTTATCACCCGATGACTTCAGTATTATATTCATTGCCACCGGAGGTGTGGAACGGCTGGTAATCCAGCATTTCGAATCCCTTCCCCGCCCCGCCATCCTCTTGGCAGACGGCATGCAGAACTCACTGGCCGCCGCTCTCGAAATATCTTCCTGGCTGCGCGGCCGGGGAATGAAAAGCGAGATTCTTCACGGAGAGCTCCCCGAGACCATCAAGCGTATTTTTGTCCTGCACAGCAATTTCGTGGCACAACGCAGCCTTTTCGGCATGCGCATCGGCGTAATGGGCACTCCGTCCAGCTGGCTCGTTGCCAGCAATGTGGATTATCTGCTTGCCAAACGCCGCTGGGGTATCGAGTACACAGACGTCTCATTGGACCGCATTTATGAATACTACGGACAGATAACGGACGACGAGGTGGGCGAAGCATGCGCCGGACTGGCAGGAAAAGCGCTTGCCTGCCGAGAGGCAAGCCCCGAAGACATGATAAAAGCCATGCGGCTGTATCGAGCCATCAAGAGGATTGTAGAGGAAGAGCGACTGAGCGCCATTACCCTCAGCTGCTTCCGCCTGATAGACCAAACGGGAACCACCGGCTGCCTTGCCCTTGCCTTGCTGAACGACGAAGGAATCATTGCCGGATGTGAAGGCGATTTGCAATCCGTCTTCACCATGCTGGCCGTAAAAGTGCTGACGGGGAAAAACTCCTTCATGGCCAATCCTTCCATGATAAATGCCCGTACCAATGAAATCATATTGGCACACTGCACCATCGGCATCGCACAAACGGAGCAGTTCATCATACGCAACCATTTTGAGACGGAAAGCGGCATCGGTATTCAGGGAATCCTGCCGACGGGAGATGTAACCATCGTAAAATGCGGAAGCGAAAGCCTGGACGAATATTACTTGAGCACCGGCACGCTTGTTGAGAATACAAACTACATCAATATGTGCCGCACCCAAGTGCGGATAAAAATGAACTCCCCTGCCGACTATTTCCTCAAGACACCGCTGGGCAACCACCACATCATGCTGTATGGCAATTACGAGGATATATTGGAAGAGTTCCTGCAAGCCAATGCCTGCAAACGGATTGAATGATTACTCGTTCGCATCCGGTATCACCACCTCGAAACGCGTTCCTTTTCCCAACTCTGAGGAGACCGAGATAGAACCATGCAGGCGGTCTACGATGGTCTGGCAAATGCTCAGCCCCAAACCGGCGCCCTGCGTAAAGCTGTCTTCTTTGTAAAAGCGTTCGAAGATATGTTTCTGGGCGTCTTCAGAGATACCGCTTCCCGTGTCTTCGACAAAGATGGTGGTATATCCTTCCCGGTTCGTGACATAGCCGAAGGTGATGCTGCCCGTTACCGTGAATTTCTTGGCATTGTTTATCAAGTTGTTCACGACCTGCTTCAAGCGGACGGAATCGGTGATGACCAATTTGTCTTCCCCTTCCGGAATCTCTATACGCAGCTCTACATCCCGAGGCATACTCAGACGCTGGGATTCATGGACCTCCTGCATGATAAACGCCAGGTTGAATGCTCCGAACTTAAAGTCCATCGTGCCCGATTCTATGCGCGAGAGGTCCAGAATATCGTTTATCAACGCCAGCAGCAATGTACAGTTGATGTTGATTGTTTCGACGAACTGCTTTACCTCTTCCGGAGAAAAAGCGTCCAAATCCTTCAACAAATCCGAGAAGCCGACAATGGCATTCAAAGGGGTGCGTATCTCATGGCTCATATTGGCAAGAAACGCAGATTTGAGCTTGTCGGCCTGCAAGGCACGGTCACGTGCGGCAATCAAGGCCTCTTCCGTATCCTTGTAACGCTGGATGCTCTGGCATACTCCCAATACCATGTATGGGGTATCAACCGTCAGTCCGTCATAAGCGGTACTGCGGAACTCCCACCATTCATAGCTCCCATCCGCACTCTTCAACCGGAAACTCATCCGTGAATTGATTTCATTGCCCAACAGAATGGCATCAAAATTCCTGCGCGTATGCAGCAAGTCTTCCGGATGTATAAGGGTGTCCATCTCATCACGTGCCAGCAAGTCCGTATCATCGGTATACCCGAAACGGCGCAGCAATCCACCCGGGAAATGGAAACGGTTCATATGCATGTTGTACTGCCACGGATAAATGGAGCTTTCCTCCACCGCCATATTGAAGAAGCGTCTCTGCATCTCTTCTTCGGAGATATTGCGGCATACAATCGCCATTCCCGTCATCTTTTCATTGGCAAAGATAGGTACTACCTCGCCGGAAACGGGGAAATACGTTCCCTGATGGTTTTCCTGCATGAAGGCTTTCTCCGGAATAGAAATAGGTCTCTTTCCGGTACGTACTTTCTTCAACAAGTCCTGCAGGATGTTTTCTCCATTCATGTAAATCCTGAAAATGGAGCCGGCCATCTGCCCTTCATAGAAACGGGACGTATAGGTTTCGGAAGAAAGTCCCAACATCTGTAACAACGGACGGTTGACAAAATGGATGCGCAGGTCGGTATCATACGTAATCAAGCCGTCGCGAATGGAACAGAAGATATTGTCGAACTCGTCGCGCTGCTCCACCAGGCGGTGCTGTATCAACAAGCGGGTCTGGGCATGTATGCGCTTACGCGACTCCCTGCGGTTGGCACGGAAAAGCCAGGCAACCAGCAGCACCAATGCCCCGACAATCAGCGAATAGAACAGAATGAACCAGACACGGTAACGCTCCATCAACGGTATATTCAAAATGATGCCCTTGCTCTCCGCACGGTTCGTGTCCACACGGAAAAACTGCAACTGTTTGTAATCGAACAGCAACTTGCCCCCAAAGTCCTTTACTTCCAATGAGGCGGGTGACTTGCCCTTCAAAATACTTGCAGCCTGCCGGCCGGCAGCAAAAGCATCCTCTCCGGGAACGGCATCATACACACACAGAACACCGTTCGTCATAGCCAGGTTCTGGCTGGTAAACACGGGGGCCTTCAACTTCAAGGAAAGAAAGGGAATCCATTTGGGAGCAATGACAATATGCTTGTAGGCATTGTAGTCATAGCAAATGGAAGTGATGATAGAGTTCAAGGACTTGGCCTGCACATTCAGCACTTTCAACTCATGCTCCGGATAGTTGCTCTTTATGCGTTCCCAGGATTCCTCCACAGCCTTAACCCCTTTAAGGCTCAGGAAACTGCTGTCGGACAGACAGACCAACTCCCTGCGGGAAGGAAACATGCGGACAGCCGCATCCAGCAAGACATCGAAATCCGTTTTCGAAACATAGCCGGAGACGTTGGGCATTCTTTCAAAGACTCTCTCATCCGGGTATTTGATACCCGAAACCACTACCGGTATCTGATAAGGCAGGGAATCACCGCAATGGGTCAATGTGAAGAAAGCCTCATCGCTGGAGGTCACAATCAAGTCCGTTTTCCGTTGCCTGGCACGCTCGCAGATGCGGCGCATGATGAAGCACTCGGAAGCGAAAGACCAGTAATCGGCATTCAGATATTCAGTAGTGATATTGGCTTTAACTCCCCCCTTGTCCAGTCCGTTCTCCAAATTTTCTGTCAGAAGGCTGTGCCAAGGAGTATTTTTTGTATAGGACTGTATGAAAAGTACATTGTACGTACGTTCCGTAGCCGAAAGTGTTCCCGACATCAACCACAACAAGCCTGCAAACAATGGAAAGAAAAGGCGTTTCATCATAATATAGATTTTGTATACTCAACGCAAAACTCTTATTCGTCACGCAAATATACAAGTTATATTGAGAATGAGCACAGATTATTCAAAAAAAACTCACTCATCGTGCAATGCTTCGGCAGGCTGTACCTTCATGGCCCGTGAAGCCGGATACCAGATTCCTGCAATCACCATCAATGCCATCAATATCCAGACAATAGAAACGCATATGACAAATCTCCCCCAAGTGGCATCCGTGGCTTCCGTAAAAGTGACATCTGCCATAACCATATTGATACATATCATCAAAGCGGGGATGGAAGCAAGTGCCAACAGCAGCAACCCTTCACCCAGCAATTGCCAGCGTATTCTTCCGCGGCTGCTGCCCATGGCCATGCGCAAAGCAATCTCGCTGCGGCGATGGCGGGTACGGAACCAAAAAGTTCCCATCAGCCCGATGAATACATTGAAAACAAAGAATATCACAATGAGCCTTGCGCTGCGGATATACGGGGTGATTCCTTCGGCAGCATCCCGCTCTATCTTCTGGTCCTTATAGCTCTGTATGTCGAAAAGATAGAATGGAGCGACCTGCAGCTGCGACATCATATCCTGATAAAAACGAGCTGCAAAATTATCCGTATCCGCCTCCGGACGTATCCGTAGGGAGATGAACGGGAGGTACTGGTCCTCATAGAACCAACCGGGGAAAGGAGTCAGGACAAAAGGTCCGTAACGGGCATAGTCATCCGTCTTCTGCAAGGCACAGACTGCAGAGACACGGTAACGGAGACCTCCGCTGTAATAATCCAGAAACTCGCGGCCCACCGCCCCGGCACTTGTCTGAAAAAGACTGTCTGCCAAATCACGGGTCACCACGGCAGGCAGAGGACTGGCAGTGGAATTCCAATCCGAGACATTCCCCTGCAACAGCGGAATGCGCATGACGTCGAAATATTCGGGAGACACATAGCGCACTGTAGTCTCGACAACATGCACGCTGTCCGTCGTATACCCCTGGTAAACACGCCCGCGGGTATAAGTATCGGTACCCAGCCACGTGGCAGCACTTTCCACTGCAGGATATTGCCTGATACGCCGGAGCACTTCCTCCATCGGCTTGAACCAGAAGGTCTGCAGGCTGTCTTCCGACGTGCACGGCACTATCTGTGTGGGATTGCAGGAAATCCTTATCTTATAGACATGCTCCAAATCATACCCCTTAGGCTGCCGTTCTGCATGGGCAAAGCCATAGAGTACATCCACACAATACCACATCAATGTAAATACAATCAACAGCTCGGCAAACAGCCAGCCGTTACTGCGGCGCTGGTTCCATATCTGGTGTAAAATAGAATGTATCATACTCGTTACTGTTTTAATTGGGATTCGTTTATCCGCTCATTCTCCGCCAAGAACCTCGGCTATAGGGCGACGGGTGGCATGCCAGGCAGGAATAAACACAGAAAGCAGGTTGAACAACAGACACACCACCAATACAGCCACGAAAACCGCAGGACGGAGGAAGAGCCAGACGCTTACATCAAAATTCGTTCCGGGAGCACCATCGCCAAGCATCCAGTCCTTACCCAGCCATAGGAATATGCACGAAAAGAGAAAACCGAGCAATGCGCCGGCAAATGCCAAGGCCAGGTTCTCGCGGAGCAACTGCACCATCAAGGTAGAACGGCTGGCGCCGTATGCTTTCCTTACCGCAAGCTCAGCCATGCGACGGGACATTTGCGAAGATATAAGTCCGCTGACATTGATAGCGGGCACAATAAGCAATATCAAACCCAGGATGATGCAGGTTACGGCAGGACTCATCGTGTCATTACGGAAGAACTGCCGTTCCGTATAGGTGCTGAGGTCGGGAAGCTCCAGTTCATATTCGACCAGTATCTCGTTGAAGCGGGCAAGCGACTGTTCTATCTGCCGCTTGAGTTCCTCTCTGCCGACACCGGGCTTGACAAGGGCCACAGCCTCGAAATCTCCCCGTAGCCCTTCACTGCCCAGACCGGAATCCCGGGTGGAATAAGGCATCCACAACTCTCCATAGGCAAATGTGAACAGAGAGCTCACATCCTTGGTGACCCCGACAATGCGCTTAGGGCGAAAGTTGACAAAATAATTTTTGCCAATGGCTGCTTCGGCAGACCCGAAAGCTTCGCGAGCAAGCTGTTCGCCTATAACCACGACATCCCGGCAAGCATCGAACTCTTCGGTACTGAAAAGACGGCCCGCCACAAGAGGGATATCGTAGACACGCCAATAGTTCAAATCCACCTGACGAACCGTACGGCGCATTCCCCGCACGGGCGAATCCCCACAGTATCTAAGATAGGTAGGTCCCAGATAGGTGACAAGTTCCGCACCCGGAAGTTCTGCGAAAATAGCGTTGACAGCCCGATAAGACATGCCCGTATTGGAATTGCTGTGGTCGGACTTGCGGTAAGAGTATCCATAAGAGGAATATACCATACTACTGCGGCGCGACTCGGGAGCTAAGTCAGCCGTCTGGATGTCATACACCATGTAAATGACCATGACAAAGGTGATGCTCACTGCCGTACCGATGACGGAAACAGCACTGAAAAAGGGATTCTGGCGGATAAGAGCTAAAATTTGTTTCATAGCTTTCTATTCATCGTGCAATGCTTCGGCAGGCTGCACCTTCATCGCCTTGCGGGCGGGAATACCTATACCGATGACAATCATTAGGGCAATCAGCACAAAGCTGATGGCGGCACATAGCAGCAGGCGGTCCCACTCCAACGTCGTACCGTTCCTCCAGGAGTTCAACTCCAGGTGTGCAAGATTATAATCGATGAGCAATGCAACGGGGGTGACAATTGCCAACAACAATATCCCTTCACTAAGCAGCCGGCTGAAGATGGCACGGTCTGTCGCTCCATGCGCTTTGTGCAGTGCTATCTCCGAACGGCGTTGCTGCGTACGGAACCAGAATGTTCCGAGCAAGCCGAGGAAAATGTTCAGCAGCAGGAATCCCATACCCATCACATAGTTACGGATGTCATTGGTCCATGCCTGCTGGTAGTTGCGACGAATATCCTTGAAAGAACGTATCTCCGAAATGAAGATATTGCCTATGCGGAACTGGCTCTCACTGTCTGCCTTCAGCCTCTCAATGAAGTCATTGTCCTGCCCTTCACGGACGCGGACACAAAGTTCGAGACCGATATAGTAGAAACTCTGCTTCACCATCATGGAATATGAGCTTCGCGCCTGGTCATAATCGTGATAGCGTACATTTTGCAGTGCAGCACCCAGCCGGTAGGTCTTCGTAGTATCACCAAAAAGATAGAACCGCTGGCCTACGAGATCTGTCATCCGGCAGTCGTATTTCCGGTAGAGGTTATCCGAAGCCATAAACTCCCCGCGCTCCAACATTTCAGCCAATTGTTCGGGTGTCTCGCCACGCGTGCCCCGATAGCGGAATACACGGGGAAAGTCCGGTGTCACTAACCTGCGGATGGTCCAACCGGGAGAACGCAAAGTGTCATAGCTTACTTCAGCGCCTGAATTGCTTCCGTTGTAAGGATACGAATTCTGCGAAAGGCTGACCGCTTCTATCTCCGGCCGACGACGCAGACGCTCCAACAACTCGGCTATGTCATCGTGGGTCTGCTGAGAGGTATGCCCGGCTATGTAGTCGGGACTTTTGGGTGTCAGTTCCCCCAACTCTATAAGGTAGCAGTGCTCTATATTAAAGCCTCTCGGCTCCAGATAGGTGGCGGCGCGCGTGTAGAGATAGTCTACCACGTACCACATCACTACACTCACTACCAATAACTCCAACACCAACCATAGGTTTGAGAGCCATTCATTCTTTATCTGTGTAAGAAGTTTCTTAGTCATTTTCTTCAATGATTAATGTTTTGTGATGGAGTTATTTATGCAAACGTCCGCCCAATGCATTTACAATCCCTATTCTTGATGCACGCCATGCGGGAATACCGGAACTTAGTAAGTTCAGCACAAAGCAGAACAACAACGCCCAGCCAAAGGTGGAGCCATGCAGCAATATGCTTGCATCCACTGCCGGAGGACTCAGCGTCTGGCTGAATTCCTGCGCAAACAGCAGTGTATTTCCCAAATAAGCGAATGCTACACTCAGCAACAATCCCATCACCCCTGCCAGCAATGTCACCACCAGATTTTCTGCAATGATTTGCCCCATCAGTTCCAGTCTCGTTGAACCGAATGCCCGGCGCACACCAATCTCTGCCACACGCTGGCGCAGACGGCTCTGCGTCATCGAGCTGAGGTTGATGGCAGGAACAATCAGTAGAATAATGAAGATAATGAGACGCTGCCTGCGTGCCTGGTCCACGTCCGGTTCGATGTTGGCAGCCATTCCTGCGGCATTTTTCTCCTGGTCATAAGGACGGTTACGGTAAATCAACGAATAACCATTCTCGCCAATTACAGTGTCGTACTCCTGACGGCGGCGTTCCGTCTCCTCACGAATAGCGGGAAAATCATCACGGCTTTTCGCCAGAATGGTAACGCTCATCATCCCCATATGCTCATCACTCCATGTGCTTTTCGTTATCTCAGTAGAAGTATAGGGCACCCATACCTGCGCATAGGCAGTGTTGGCCAAAGTAGAAACATCCTTCACTACACCGGACACTGTATAAGGAGCATGGTTCAAAAGGAATTCGCGACCAACAGCCTCCGTTGTCTGGAATAACCTGCGCGCTACACTTTCCGTAATTACCGCTACGGGTAGTCCGGCATCGAATGTAGCCTGGTCATAAGGTTTCCCGGCAACAAAAGAGAAATCAAACACACGCCAGAAAGTATCATCTGTCTGCAACAGGTCGATACCCGTTGCAGGTTGTCCCGGCAGATTCACGGGGGTAGAAATGACCATACAGGTATAAATCGTTACTGCTTCGGGGGTCTTCAGCAATTTGAAGCACTCAAGCGCAGTCTTTATCCCCATCGGTCCGTTGGAACTGTTTCCCTCTCCCCAGCTTTTGTTGGTGATGCTCATATAATGCACATGTAGAAAGCGGTCGCGGTTGCTCTCCGGAGCAAACGGAGCTACCTTCACCTGCTGCATCATCACCACCAGCATGATGAGGAAGATGGCAAGTGCCGTACCGGCTATGCTGACGGCACTAATCATCGGTTGCTGCCGCAACTGTGCCCAGGCTTGTGTGAAGTATTGCTTTATCATATTGATATTTACGATTAGACGATTTACTATTTACGATTGGTGTTACCGCTACTCAACGGCCCACCTTCAGGTTACATGTATTCACTCCGCCTATGCCTCCTTTAGAAATGTCAGCATGCCCGGCAGTTCCGCTCAAAGTGACGTCACCCACACCACTCATTCTGGCAGTCAAATAATCGCAGACTACATGAATATCGGCGCTACCTACTCCGCGTAAAGTAACTTTCAGCTCGTCACACGTCAAATCGGATACATTCACTTCACCCACTCCCTTTACCTCAAATGACACTTCATCCAGTTTCAAGGGCTTCTCACAATTGAATTCCCCTACACCGGTAAACTCCACCTTCTTCAAATCAGGAGCCGAAATCCAAATGGTCACGCCATCTTTCTGATTTCTCATGCTCTTGTTTTTCCTATCCTTGAAGCCTATCAGCAGACAGCCGTCCTTCACTGTGGTTTCTGTATTCTTCACGTGCTTCTCCTTACCTTCAATCTTGAAAGAATAAGTGTCACTCTGTGTAAAATAAATTGTTCCCACAGACGTTATCTCAATGGACGAAAAGGCATCCACTTTGCGCACTTCACTCACTTTGGTATCTTGTGCATAAACACTCAGCATACCTACAAATGTCAATATCAATGCAATGATAATACCTACTATATTAGTTTTCATTTTTCTTCTTTTTTATTGTTAATCCTCTATTGTTTTTCATACTACTCTTCATGCAACGCCTCTGCCGGCTCAATCTTCATAGCCTGCCGTGCCGGAAACCATATTCCAATCACTACCATCAGAGCTATCAGTAACCAAGCCCCTAGAGAACCTGCAAGGAAGCGTATCACACTCCACTCTATCGGCCAAGTGGATATGAGAGAGGTACGTCCTATAGTAAATTCCGCCATCCCCACATTGTAGCATACAACCATGGCAGGCAATGTCACTAACGCCAATAACAGTAACCCCTCACCTATCAGTAAACGAAACACACCGCCACGCGTACTGCCCATCGCCATCCGTAGAGCTATCTCCGAACGGCGGCGGCGAGTACGGAACCAAAAGGTGCCTATTAACCCCAAAAATACATTCACCAGCAGGAAGAGCACCACCACAGCCTGACTGTTCACCTTATCCGTATCGCCATTCATCACCTCGAACTGCAACTGTTGTTCAGTATAGGGAGCGGCATCTGCCACAAACGCATTGTCCGTGTCCAGTTTAGGCGCTATTTCGCGCAGAAACTTCTCCCGATAATCCGGTCCGTCGGCAGCAGGCTTCACGCGGAAAACAATCTGCGACCAATTGTCGGCAAACTCTGCCTTAATCATATTCTCTCCCAAATGATAAAAGAACCAAGGTTCCTCAACTCCATAACGATAGGAACGGAAAGCACCGGTCTTCCCCATCTGCTTGATGATTGTAACAGAATCACCATTACCTAACGGCGTAGTCTGCGAAAACTCCGGCATTTTCTTACGAAAACGTTCAAAAGCGGCATTACTCAGTGTCACATTGTTCCATCCTGCGGGAGTGTCCCGGAACGGGTGACGCGGGTCCTCACTTATCCGGAAAACATCCATATATCCTCCAGTCGTATAAATACAGCGTCCTTGCACCCAGGAAGTATCTTGCACAACCAACGCATTGTAACTATTACTGCCACTCATCGGAAGGCTCCAATAACAAAGGGCAGCTGCCTCTACGGAAGGCTCTTGTTCCAATTTCGCCAATATACCCAGATATTTATCGGCATCAGTCAGACTCGTATCCCGACTTTCTCCACCTACAACGGTGGATAATTTATAGACATGTTCAATATTATAACCCAGCGGACGGTAGAAAGTATATTTCATGCATCCCAGTGAGTCACAGAGGAACCACATCACGATGAATACCAAGAACAATTCAGCCAATACCCAGCCGTTACTGCTGAAGCGTGCCTTTATCATACGTAAGTTATGTATCGTAAATTTCATATCAAGTACCTCCTTCTATTTATCATTCAAAGAATCTACAATAGTGTGCCGTGCCGCTATCCATGCAGGCAGTGCCGCACTCAACAGATTGATGACCACACAGAAAACAAATGCCAGCAGGAATACCCACGGACTAAACAGCGCCTCCATGTTCAAGCTGAGCTCGCCCGACGTACCCACATTCTGATTATTGGTGAACAGCCACATACGCATGGCATATACTGCCAAATAACTGAAAAGCAGTCCCACTACTCCACCCAGTAATGTCAACATCAGATTTTCGTTCAGTATCTGCCGCACAAGCACGCTTTTCGTTCCTCCAAAAGCCTTACGTACACCTAATTCGGTAATACGTTGCTGCATGCGGCTGTTACTCAAGCCACACAAATTGAGTGACGGTACCAACAAAATGATAAATAAAGCTACGGCATATTGAAGATAAAGCATTGTCAAGTCTGGCCCTACATTAGCCCATACGTGGTTGACGTGCGCCACGATATTGTCCGGCTGTTCCATGATGTCTATCTGTTTGTTGCCCAATCCGGCATTAACACGTTCCACCTGCTTGGCAATGCCCTCCCGGATGGCAGGAAAGTCATCAGATGTACGTGCCAATACAGCAATCTGCATGCCTCCCAAATAACTGTGGACTCCGGTAATTTTCAGTTCGTCGGCACTGTACATACCCCACACTTGTGCGTATGCATCCTTAGCAGTGACGGAAACATCTTTCACCACTCCCACGATACGTGCAAGTTCCCGGTTCAGCAGGAATTCCTGTCCCACTACATCTGTACTTCCATACAGTTTCCGCGCTACAGACGCACAGACTACTACAGCCTTGCTTTCTCCAGCACGGTCGGCTTCGCTGAAGCCGCGTCCGGCAAGAAACTGCATGCTGAACACTTTCCAGAAGTCGGGATCTGTCCGCATAGCATCCACTTTCACCCGATTGTTACCGTCAGTCAACGAAGCCAACGACAAACCGGCTGGGGAAAATGCCGTACAGTATTCCACTTCGGGCACCGGCTGCACGCATTCTTTCATAAATGCCGCCGAAGGATTACTCCAATTATTATTGCCGTCCTTTTCCTTGTCGTATACGTGCATAGCGGAAAAGTAAAGACACCGACTGCGGTTCACTTCCGGTTCCAAGTCAGCATATTTTGTCTGCCAAGTAATCACAATAGCCATAATCATGGTGATAGCAAAGGCCGTACCCAATATGGAAATCGTACTTAGCAGCGGATTCTGCTTCAAGATTGTAAAAGCTTGTCTTACGGTTTGCATTTCATTTATTGATAGTTGATAATTAATAGTTGACAGTTGGCTGTTAAGCAGTAATTATTCCACCTGACGTCCGTCGAAGAAGCGGACGGTACGTGAGGTCTGTTTGGCCTGCTCTTCATTGTGGGTCACCATCACGATGGTACGTCCGTCTTCCTTGTTCAGTTGATGCAACAGTTCCATGACTTCGGCACCCATCTTGGAGTCCAGGTTACCGGTGGGCTCATCGGCGAGGATTATCTCCGGGTTGCCGATAATGGCACGGGCAATGGCTACACGCTGGCACTGACCGCCGGAAAGCTGTGTAGGCATGTGACGCATGCGGTGGCTCAAACCGACCTTCTTCAATACCTCTTCCGCCAGATGACGGCGTTCCTTGGCAGACACCTTTCTATACAGCAAAGGCAGCTCCACATTATCCAGCACATTCAGCGAATTAATCAGATGGAAAGACTGGAACACAAAACCCAGCTTCTGGTTACGGAAAGCAGCCAGCTCCTTGTCCTTCATGCCGTCCACTTTTGTACCGGCTATTTCGATGGTGCCGCTGGTAGGTGCATCCAGTAAACCCATAATGTTCAGCAACGTAGATTTTCCACAACCGGAGGGTCCCATGATACTGAGAAATTCTCCCTTGTTCACTTCGAGGTTTACATTTTCCAATGCCACGGTTTCAATCTCGTTTGTACGATAAATCTTGTTGATGCCAGTTAACTTAATCATAATGGTAAGTATTTAATTGTTATTATTCTGTTCCGTTTCTATTCCGCACAATTTCTGTTTCAAGAGGTCAAAAGTTGTGCCAAAACCGTTTATTATTGATTATCTGCTATTTATACATGCAGTAAGGTGTCCGAAAATGAACACTTTGTCCGTTTTCATCTATTCGTCACGCAGGGCTTCCGTAGGTGGAATGCAGCTGATGTTGCGCGCCGGGATATAGATTCCCACCAACACTACCACCAGCAGTATCAGAAAGATGACGAGCGACACGAGCAAATAATGCAAGGTAAAATCCGATACCCAATAGCTCTCTGTACTCTCCACCCAATTCTGTCCTTTGGCCAGCCCTTCTTTCAGTGCATATTGCAAATAGAGCAGAAAACCAGTCAGTGAAGCGACCACGGTCAATACCGTGCCTTCGCCCATCAGCAGGCGGACAATGTCGCTGCGTGTAGCTCCGAACGACAGCATCACTCCCACTTCCTCGCGCCTCGTACGTGTCTGCAACCAGAAGGTACCGATGACACCCAGGCAAAGATTCACCAGGAAGAAAGCCGCCATCGCCAGATTACGGCGGTAAATCGGTGTGGAATTGCTGGCTTCGCTCTCCGTTATAATCTGCTCATAGGAACGGACACTGCGGGCAAACAGATTGCCCCGCCTCATCTCCTTCACCATCCAGGGACGGAAATCGTGCAGAAAACGCTCCATGCTGACACCTTCTTTGAGGCGTACCAAGATATGGGCACTTTCAGGGATATAACTTGTATCGATGGTAAGCATCGGCATAAATGCAACGGGGACGGGACGCCACTCGCTATACATCTTCATGGCTCCTATCGTACCGACAACCGGCATGTACAAGGTATCTCCATGGTCTCTGCTTACACAGCGTTTGCCATGCGCGTCTTTGGTATGGAACAACTGTTCGGCAGCATTCTCTGTCAGTACAATGTCATTCGGGGCATAGGCGTAGTCGGACAGCTGTCCGGGTGTCCGCCCCTTACCGGAACGGAAACCATACGTATCGAAAAAGTTCGTATGAGGCAGAAATTGTATCATCATAATAGATAAGGGAATCGTATCCCCTTCGGCAAACAATTGACTATTCGAACTTCCCGAAGAATTGGGATAACAGAATCCCAGCACGGGAGTGGCCGATTCCACACCGTCAAAGTCCTTGACATAACGCACCAGATTATAATAGTTGTCCACCAACGTAGCAGAGTCCTGCGCTTCGGCGTCGTATCCCGGTGCCTGGGGCTGCAATGCGCCCAATGAAATGAGACAAAGCCGCTCCGCATCATAGCCCAACGGGATATTACGGTCGTGCGTGACCACAATCACCGGGTCCAATACAACCCAACTGATGATACTCACCAATATCAATTCGGCCAACAACCATCCGTTCTTGCGGCGGCGCGCCCAAAGATTCTTCCATATTAACTTAAACATACCAACCTCCCGTGTCTTATCGTTTTTCATTCAGTGAGTTCACAATCGGTTTCCGCAAGGAATACCACGCCGGTATAAGGGCCGACAACAGATTCAGCACGACACACAGCACCAATGCTGCGAGAAAAACCAACGGAGCAAACAGCATCTCACCCGATACGCGGACCTCCACTCCTTCGGGTACCATATTCGGCCAGCTGTCGAGTACCGTAAATATCCACTCGCGTCCCACGTAAAGTGCCAGCCATGCCAGCAGCAAGCCCAATGCTCCGCCCAGTGCGGTCAGCAGCAGGTTTTCCCACATCACTTGTGAAAGCAGTATCTTACGTCCGGCTCCAAACGATTTCCGCACGCCCATCTCTGCCAGACGTCCCTCCATACGGCTCGATATCATGCCGCTCAGATTCAGGGCAGGCACCAACAGCAATACGAGCAGGACAAGCAGAAAGTGGCGCACTGTGGCCCAAAGGTCAAACTCCATACTTGCATAAGTCTTGAAGACACTCAACAGATGGGAGGTGGGCTGCTCCCAGAAATCTACTTTCCATTCATCGGGATGCATAAGATTCTCCTTGCGGCAGATTTCCTTTATCTCAGCCCGCAGAGCATCTCCCTGCTTACTGTCCTGCACCAGAAAGGTAGCACTGAAAGCTCCCAGATAGGGAAGGTCGTACTTGGGAGTGCTGTAATCGGGCGACACCGTATAAGGTATATAAAGCTGTGCATAGGATTTAGAGGTGAGGTAACTGGCACTGCGCACCACCCCACAAACCCGATAGTCGATATAGTTCAGGCTGAACGAGCGTCCTACTACCTCTTCCGTCGTACCGAACAAGCGGCGTGCCAAATCATCGGTAATGACAGCAGTGGAAATGCCACTTGCCAGGTCGGATGCCGTGAATGGACTACCTTCCAGGAATTGGAAAGAATATATCTTGAAAAAAGCAGGGTCTGTCAACTTTACCATAACCGGAAAATCACCGCTGCGGTCGGCAGGCTGTATATAACTGTTTTCCGACAAATCATTATGCAGCTCGGCTGAAACGACAAGAGCATTCTCTACGGGATAGAACCAGTCTTGCAGCGCCTTGTAGGAAACAGCCCATTGCATGGTCCTGGTATTGTTGCCGCTTCCCTGCGTGAATTTTGAATTGCTGAGGTAAAGCGTATTCATGCGGTTTGCCTCTGGATAGACGGGCGCAATCTTCACATAATACACCACCGCCATAATCATTGTCATGGCAATGGCCAGCCCCGTACCCACAATGTAGAGCATGCTGAACAGTTTATTCTGCTTCAACAGCTCCCAGGCTTGTTTCAAGTAAACCTTTATCATTTTAGCTTCAACTTATTCTTGTTCTTATAGTTACTCATATCGCTCACCACTACTTCATCACCCGGTTGCAAACCACTGACCACTTCTACAAACTCAAAGTTGGAATCGCCCAGCTGCACCTTGCGCTTTACAATTTCCTTGTCGGAATTGCGTACAAAAAGTTCATACTCCCCACGTCCCACATAATAGCTGGCATTGGCTATGCGCATCACGTCTTCCTTCACTGCATTCATCACATAGACGTCGGTTTTCAGACCGGAACGCAGTCGGCGGTTGTTGTCCTCATTCAACTGCACGGTAAAGGAGATGACGCCATTCTTTGAAAGCGGAGTAACACTGCTTACGGAACCTTCCAGCTTTTCGCTGCCAATCTTCACAATGGCCTTGCCGCCGGCAGCCACACGGTCACCGTAAGTATCGGCAATCTCGCCTTCCACCTTGAAGTGACTCAAGTCGGAGATGACGGCAATCTGTGAGCCTTCGGGAACCTGGGCACCAATCTGATTGTTGATATAAGTAAGGATGGCCTTCCGGGGCGAACGCACCTGCGCATCGTCGAGCGTACGTTTGGTTTCGGCCAGTGTCTTCTGGAACATGCTGAAATCCAGTTCCTGCACTTGGTATTCTGCAGCCAGCACTTCCTTCTCGTTGGCATACTGCTGCTGTAATTGCTCGTATTCCAGTTGTGCTACGTTGTAGCTCAGTTCGGCTTGGCGCACTTTGTCGGTGGTGCCCGAACCGAGGCTATCAAGGTACTGCTCGTTACGCAGCTCCACCTTCATGCGGTCCAGCTTCATGGCGGAGACTTTGATTTTCATCTGAAGGTCGGTCAGTTTGGTCTGGTTGTCAAGTTTCAGCTGTTTCAGCTTGTAGCTGCGCATCTGCTCTTCATCCAGCATCTTTTTGTAGTCGGTTTCGGCACTCTGTAAGTCCAGTTTCAGGATAGGGGTACCGACATCCACACTATCACCACCTTTTCTGTACACTTCCAAAATGCGGGTATTAATAGGTGAATTTATAATTTCCTCGAATGCAGGAACCACTTTTCCGGAGGCGCTGACGCTGACTTCAATCGTGCCTTTACCCACTTGGGAGAAAACGAGGTCTTTCTCCTTCACTCCCGTACGCATCAATGAAATGAGTACACTGACCACTACGATACCTGCCACGCCGATAGCACCGTAGCGGATGATTTTCTTATTGCGTTCTTTATTACGCACTTCTTTCGGAATTTCTCTATCCATATCTTTAAATTTTATTGTTTGCGAACATAACGCTTAATATATACTAAATCCATGCCAAAATCATAAACCACTGAAAGTAAGCGAAAAGGCAAAAAAGAAGGGTGTCCGTTTTCGGACACCCTGTACATTTTCGGATAGCTTCTTTATCTTAATCTCAAGCGGTCTCCCACCTCGGGCACGTATTCCGCATCCTTACGATTCATCTTATAAAGGTTCTTCAGACGAATACCGTACTTTTGGGAAATGGAGTGCATGGAATCGCCGTCCTTCACAATGTAGACAGTATGGGGTTTGGCAGCTTTCTTGCGCTTTTCTTTCAAGTAGATGATGTCTCCCACCTCCAGTGTATATTCTTTATGGAGGTCGTTGTATTTCACCAGTTTCTTCCAGCTGATGTCAAACTCCTTGCCCAATACCTGGAAGGTGTCTCCGTCGCGTGCCACGACATAAGCTATATCGTTGGCAATGTACACCTGATGCGGATTGGCCAGCCAAGGTTTCTTTTTCAGTTCCTTCTCCCAACTGCGGACATCGTGTTTGCTCATGCCACGGCTGTCGTACTTATACAGTTCATAGTCCTCAATAATGGTTATCAGGCGGTTGGCATACGACGGGTCGGTAGCATAGCCGGCCTTCTTCAAGCCGCGCGCCCAACCCTTATAGTCCGTAATCTTCAGTTTGAAAAGAAAAGCATAACGTGCTCCCCGTTTCAGGAAATCGGAATGGTCTTCATAAGAGTCTTTCGGATTGCGATAAGCGCGGAAACATTCATTGCGGGCATCGTCATCATGCCTCACCGTCCGTCCGCGCCAGTTGCCTCCACACTTGATGCCGAAGTGGTTGTTGCTCTTACGCGCCAGCTCGCTGTATCCGGCACCACTCTCCAACAGCCCTTGGGCCAGCGTGATGCTGGCAGGTATCTTATGACGTTGCATCTGCTCCACGGCAAGGGGAGCATACTGTTTGATATACTCATTGTAGCGGGCATTCCGGCGTTGTGCCTGCACTGTTGTAATGGAAATAAAAAGAAATGCTATGATAGCAGTCAGTCTGAAAATCCGTTTCATGCTTAAAATGTTGAGTTCTGCACAAAAGTCCGTAAAAGAATTGAAATAACCAATCTCTTTTCTATCTTTGTAACATTAATTACAATATAACCCTTTGCCTTATGAAAGAATTAAATATCGAAATCGCCGTCAAGATATACGACTATGAAGAACTGGATGCCGCCGACCGCGAACTGATGGATGCCGCCCGCGAGGCTACCAACCGCAGCTATGCCCCTTACTCCCACTTCTCGGTAGGAGCTGCAGCCAGACTGGCAAACGGTATTGTAGTGACCGGCACCAACCAGGAAAACGCCGCCTATCCTTCCGGGCTGTGTGCAGAACGCACCACCCTATTCTATGCCAACTCCCAACATCCCGACCAGGCAGTAACCACCCTCGCCATTGCTGCACGCAACGAGCACGACGAGTTCCTGGAGTCTCCCATCCCGCCCTGCGGCGCCTGCCGGCAAGTGATGCTCGAAACGGAGAAGCGCTTCAAGCAGCCAATGCGGGTGTTGCTGTATGGCAAAAAGGGAATCTACGAGCTGAAGAATGTGGGAGAATTACTGCCACTCTCGTTCGATGCTTCGGCCATGAAGTAACAGAACCAATAAAGTATTAACATCGTGTCTGCAGGAAGTTAATTTCTTGCAAACACGATATTAACTTCTTGCCGACACGATATTAATATCGCAAAAAGCCTTTGTTATTCAGTGGAAATCATTACCTTTGCGCCCACTAACCAATTAATTCCACCGATGAGAATATCCGACTAAAGACAACACATTTCGGTAAACATCACTATCAACATGCTTTTTCAGACTGAACGCTGAGCATCACCTATATAGATGTTTAGCCAATACTGTGTTTGTCTGTACCCCTCCCCTTCGAGAATTTCAATTTCGGGGAATGCTTGCATCTCCCCTATCATTCTTACTTCTAAAAACACAGTAGAAACTTATGAGCTTTATCATTAAAGACCTTAGCTATATCCATACAGATAAGGAAATCTTGTTTTCACACCTCCATTTGAGTATCAACTCCGGAGATAAAATAGCCCTGACCGGAAATAACGGTTGCGGCAAGTCTACCCTCATGCGCATTTTGGCAGGAGACTTGTCACCAAGTTCGGGAACGGTGCTACGCCCCGAACATCTGTACTACGTGCCCCAGCACTTCGGACAATACGACCGGCAGACAATAGCACAAGCTTTGGGAATCAGCCACAAGCTATCTGCCCTGCATGCCATCCTAAGCGGTGACGCTACCGAAAAGCACTTCAATACGCTCAATGATGACTGGAACGTGGAAGAACGCGCCCAGGCTTCTCTCGACAGCTGGGGACTGGACGGTATCACACTCTCCCGTCCGATGGAAGGACTTAGCGGCGGCGAAAAGACCCGCATCTTCCTGGCAGGCATGGAGTTGCACAACCCAACAGCCATCCTGCTGGACGAACCGACCAACTATCTGGACGCGGATGGACGGGAACGTCTGTATAACTTGATACGACGGACATCGGCTACCGTGCTCGTCATCAGTCACGACCGCACGCTACTGAATCAGTTGCCTGCCATCTGCGAACTCTCCTCCCAGGGATTGACGTATTACAGCGGAAACTACGACTTCTACAAAAAACAGAAGACCCTGCAACAAAACGCCCTCACCCAACAACTAGAAGAGAAGCAGAAAGCCCTGCGCCTTGCACGCAAAGTGGCACGCGAAGTAGAAGAGCGCAAAGCCAAACAGAATGTGCGGGGAGAAAAAGCCTCCATCAAAAAAGGGATTCCCCGCATCCTAATGGGAGGACTGAAAAACAATGCGGAAAACAGCAGTAGCAGACTCAGCAGCATACATGCGGAGAAAGCGGAAAAGCTGCAGACGGAAATGGCAGGCATCAAAAGTTCACTGTCGCAGACGGACAAGCTGAAAACAGACTTCAACGCCTCCCATCTGCATACGGGCAAGATTCTGGTTACGGCAAGGGACGTCAACTTCCATTATCCCAACCATACAGCCTCCCCCGCAGAAACACCCCATACGGAGACGGCTGCAAAGAACCTCTGGGCTTCTCCTCTCACCTTCCAGCTAAGAAGCGGCGACCGCCTCAGCTTGAAAGGAAAAAACGGCAGTGGAAAAACAACCCTGCTGAAACTCATCATGGGCGAATTGCACCCCACCGACGGAGTGATGGAGCGTGCCGACTTCACCTCCGTCTATCTGGACCAGGAATACTCCCTCGTCCGTAATGAGCGCAGCGTACTCCAACAAGCAGAAGCTTTCAACCACCGCCACCTGCCGGAACATGAAGTGAAAACCATCCTCAACCGTTACCTCTTTCCCCGCGACGTGTGGAACAAGCCGTGCGGCAAACTGAGTGGCGGCGAAAAGATGCGCCTCTCCTTCTGCTGCCTGATGATTGCCGACAATACCCCGGATATGTTCATTCTGGACGAACCCACCAACAATCTGGACATCGAGAGTATAGAAATAATAACGGCAACGATACGCGACTACGCCGGCACCGTAATTGCCATCAGCCACGACCGGGAGTTTCTGAAAGACACCGGCATCGAACGGGAGATACTTTTGGAATGAATCAGTAATTTAGGTAACAACAACCGTAATTTGTATACTGCCGTTCTCATAAAACCTGCCTATTTTTGTAGCACGTAATCATTTACTAACTAACGAACAACGAATATGAGCAAAAAAGTATTAATCCTCTCCTCCAGTCCCCGCAGGAATGGAAACTCCGACCACTTGTGCAACGAATTCATGCGCGGTGCCGCAGAGGCCGGACATCAAGTAGAAAAGATTTTCCTGAAAGACAAGCACATCAACTACTGCACGGGATGTAGCGTATGCAGCATGTACGGCAAACCCTGCCCACAAAAGGACGATGCCGCCGAAGTGGTGGAAAAGATGATTGCCGCCGACGTCATCGTTATGGCAACCCCCGTCTACTTCTACACCATGAGCGCGCAGATGAAGACACTGATTGACCGTTGTTGTGCCCGTTACCTTGAAATAAAAAACAAGGAGTTCTACTTCATTATCGCCGCCGCCGAAGAAAGTGTCCCCATGATGGAACGTACCATCGATGGTTTCCGTGGCTTCCTCGACTGCCTGGAAGAGCCCAAAGAATGCGGCACCATTTATGGCGTGGGTGCCTGGAAGGTGGGCGAGATAAACGACAAGCCTTCCATGCACGAAGCCTACGAGATGGGAAAAAAGGTATAAAGAACGAATACTAATCGCTATACAATACATTTATGCTACGTACCATCAGACTGACCCTTGCCGTCATCTTCTTCGCACTCATCACGCTGTTGTTCCTCGACTTCACGGGAACACTGCATGCCTGGTTCGGATGGATGGCGAAGATACAATTCCTGCCGGCCGTGCTGGCACTGAACATCGGTGTAGTACTGTTTCTTGCAGTGCTGACCTTGGTATTCGGACGCATCTACTGCTCCGTCATCTGCCCGTTGGGAGTATTCCAGGACATTGTTTCCTGGCTCTCCGCCAAACGGAAGAAAAACCGTTTCCGCTACTCGTCCGCACTGAAATGGCTACGCTACGGTGTGCTGGGAGTATTCGTACTTGCCATTATCGGCGGACTGAACTCTTTTGTCGTGCTGCTGGCCCCTTACAGCTCATACGGGCGCATCGTTTCCAGCCTTTTCTCCCCACTCTACCAGTGGGCAAACAACGGACTGGCCTACCTGGCCGAACGTGCTGACAGCTATGCCTTCTATGAAACGGATGTATGGATGAAGAGTCTCCCTACCCTGCTGATTGCCACGGTCACTCTGGTAGTCCTCATCGTGCTGGCATGGCGGGGCGGACGTACCTATTGCAACACTATCTGTCCGGTAGGTACAGTGCTTGGCTTCCTCTCGAAGTATTCCTTGCTGAAACCGGTAATTGACACAAAGAAGTGCAACAGTTGCGGACTTTGTGCCCGCAACTGCAAGGCATCGTGCATCAACATCAAGGCACACGAAATAGATTACAGCCGTTGCGTGGCATGTATGGACTGTATCAACAAGTGCAGGAAAGGTGCCATCACTTACACACGCCGCAAGCCGGCCTCCGCTGCAGTCTCCCAGGAAACCTCCGTGGCACCGGAGCAGGTAAACGACGCCCGCCGCGCATTTCTCTCTACAACTGCCGTGTTTGCTGCTACGGCAGCCCTCAAGGCGCAGGAGAAGAAAGTGGACGGTGGACTGGCTGTCATCGAGGACAAAAAAATCCCCGAGCGCGCCACTCCCATCACTCCTCCGGGCTCACTGAGCGCCCGCCACTTTGCACAACACTGCACAGCCTGCCAGCTCTGCGTATCGGTATGCCCCAACCAAGTGCTCCGTCCTTCTTCGGACTTGACAAAACTGATGCAGCCGGAAATGTCCTACGAACGCGGTTACTGCCGCCCCGAATGCGCCAAGTGTGCGGAGGTGTGTCCTACCGATGCCATCCATCTGACGAGCCTCGCCGAGAAATCGGCCGTCCAAATCGGTCATGCCGTATGGATTAAGGAGAATTGCATCTGCATCACAGACAAAATGGAATGTGGGAACTGTGCCCGCCATTGTCCGGCCGGTGCCATACAGATGGTTCCTTCAGACCCGGAAGACGAAGCCTCCATCAAGATACCGGTAGTCAACGCCGAACGCTGTATCGGATGCGGAGCATGCGAGAACCTTTGTCCGTCGCGTCCGTTCAGTGCCATTTATGTGGAAGGCCATGTGATGCACAGAACTGTCTGAAGCAGCTTTATCACCCTAATATCCATTTATAATTTCAGTCCTATCACAATGAAAGAAGACAATAAGAACAAGATAAACCGCCGCGATTTCTTCAAACTCGCCGGTGCAGGAACGCTTGCCTCGGCAGCAGCCCTATACGGCTGTTCGGGCAACAAGAACAACGGGGAAAGCGAATCGGCCGCACTGGGCGAGATACCAACCGGCAAGATGACCTATCGTACCAACCCCAACACGGGCGACCGGGTTTCTCTGCTGGGATACGGATGCATGCGATGGCCCACCCGGAAACGTGCCGATGGGAATGGAGACGAAATAGACCAGGAAGCCGTGAACGACCTGATAGACTATGCCATTGCTCACGGAGTGAACTATTTCGACACCTCTCCCGCCTATGTGCAAGGTCTGTCGGAGCGCGCCACAGGCATTGCCTTAAAACGCCATCCACGGGAGAAATTCTTCCTTGCCACAAAGCTGTCCAACTTCAGTCCCAGCACGCACAGCCACGAAGAGTCCCTTGCCATGTATCACCGCTCCTTCCGCGACCTGCAAGTGGACTACATCGACTACCTCCTGCTGCACGGCATCGGCATGGGCGGCATGGAAGCCCTCCGTTCCCGCTATCTGGACAACGGCATGCTGGACTTCCTGCTGAAAGAGCGCGAAGCCGGACGCATCCGCAACCTCGGATTCTCCTATCATGGAGACATCGAAGTCTTTGACTACCTGCTCTCCCGCCACGACGAACTGAAATGGGACTTCGTACAAATCCAACTGAACTACGTGGACTGGCGACATGCCAAAGAAGTGAATACCCGCAACACGGATGCCGAATACCTATATGCCGAGCTGGTGAAGCGCAACATTCCCGCCGTTATCATGGAGCCGCTGCTGGGCGGACGCCTATCCCGCCTGAACGACCACTTGATGGCACGTCTGAAACAACGCCGTCCGCAGGAGAGCGTGGCTTCCTGGGCCTTCCGATTCGCAGGTACTTTCCCCGATGTACTGACCGTACTAAGCGGAATGACGTACATGGAGCATCTGCAAGACAACCTGCGTACCTTCTCCCCGCTTGTTCCATGTACGGAAGAGGAGTTTACCCTACTGGAAGATACCGCCCAGCGAATGCTGCAATACCCCACCGTGCCGTGCAACGACTGCAAATACTGTATGCCGTGCCCCTATGGACTGGATATTCCAGCCATCCTGCTGCACTACAACCGCTGCATCAACGAGGGCAACGTGCCGCAGAACAGCCAGGACGAGAATTACCGCGAGGCACGCCGCGCCTTCCTGATAGGCTATGACCGCAGTGTTCCCCGTCTCCGCCAAGCCAACCGCTGCACCGGTTGTGGCCAATGCAACCCACACTGTCCGCAAGGCATCGACATCCCGGCGAAACTGCAGGAGATAGACCGATTTGTGGAAGCGCTGAAGCAGGAAACCCTTTAACGGAGTTATCTTCCACATCCGTTTTCATTTCGAGGATTACCAATCATATACAGATTCATCTTTTTGTATAACTTTGCAAAAAGAACCATAGATAAACGATGAATAAAAAGATTTTAACCGCAATTTTAATAAGTATCGCCCTTCCGGGTAGTATGCTGTCCGCACCTGCCGACAGCCTCCGGCTGAAAAGCTACAAGCTTGATGAAGTCGTAGTGACCGGGACAAGAAATGAAACAGACATCCGCCACCTGCCAATGACCATCTCCGTAGTGGGCCGCCAGCAACTGGAACAGACCTACCAGCCCTCCATCCTGCCTACACTGACCGAGCAGGTGCCCGGACTTTTCACCACAAGCCGCGGCATCATGGGCTACGGCGTATCCACGGGAGCCGCAGGAGGCATGAGCCTGCGCGGGATAGGCGCCGGAGTAAACGCAGCCGGAGGACCTACGACCAGCCTGCTGGTGCTGATAGACGGACACCCGCAATACATGGGCCTGATGGGGCATCCCATCGCCGACGCCTACCAGAGCATGATGGCCGAACGGGTGGAAGTGCTGCGCGGTCCCGCCTCCGTCCTCTATGGGTCCAATGCAATGGGCGGGGTTATCAACATCGTCACCCGCAAGATGCAGGAGGACGGGGTGAAAACCAATGCGCAGATAGGATACGGTTCCTACAATACCCTGCAGACGGAAGTCTCCAACCGCGTGAAGAAAGGGCGTTTCAGCAGCGTGGTGACCGGCTCGTACAACCGTACCGACGGACACCGTGACGACATGGAGTTTGAGCAGTATGGCGGCTATGCCAAACTGGGATACGACTTCAGCGACACCTGGAAGCTGTGGGGCGACGTGAACATCACCCGCTTCAACGCCTCCAATCCCGGCGAAGCCGACAATCCGTATATAGACAACGACTCGCGCATCACACGCGGCATGACCTCCTTCGCACTGGAAAATCGTTACGACCGTACTTCCGGCGCCGTGAGCTTCTTCTATAACTGGGGCCGGCACAGGATTAACGACGGCTACCACCCCGGAGAAGAGCCCCAGAAGTCGCACTTCAACTCCAAGGACCGGATGCTGGGCATATCGTGGTATCAAAGCGCCACGCTCTTCACCGGCAACCGCCTGACCGTAGGTTTCGATTACCAGCACTTCGGCGGAGAGTCCTGGAACAAGGTTGTCGCCATCGACGAGGCAAAACCCGGACAGCAGATTGGTGACCGCATCCCCGGCGTGGACAAGCAGATGGATGAATTTGCAGGCTATGTGGATTTCAGGCAGGACATCAACAGTTGGCTTTCACTGGACGCCGGTGTCCGCATAGACCACCATTCGCACGTAGGCACGGAATGGATTCCCCAAGGGGGACTGGCTTTCCATCTGCCGCGGCAGGCAGAACTGAAAGCAATGGTGAGCAAAGGATTCCGTAACCCCACCATCCGGGAGATGTACATGTTCCCTCCACAGAACCCCGATTTGAAAGCGGAGAGCCTGATGAACTATGAACTCTCCTTTACGGGGCAGCTTTTGGGAGGGGCCATGTCCTATGGGGTGAACCTCTACTACATCAACGGGGACAACATCATCATGACGGACCCTGCCCTGCGCAAGAACGTCAACTCCGGCGAGATAGAGAACTGGGGTGTGGAAACCAACCTCGGATACCGCATCAACCGCCACTGGCAGATGAATGCCAATTATAGCTGGCTGCACATGGAGAATCCGGTACTGGCGGCTCCCGAGCATAAACTCTATGCCGGTGCGGACTTTACGCAAGGACGTTGGGGCCTATCTACCGGTATACAATACGTGAAGGGTCTCCATACCTCGGTCACCCCGGGTAAGGAGAAGCAGGAAAGCTTCGTACTCTGGAACCTGCGTGCCAACTACCGTCTGTGCAGTTTTGCCGACGTCTTCGTCAAGGGTGAAAACCTGCTGGCACAACGCTATGAAATCAATGCAGGCTTCCCCATGCCGAAAGCTACGGTGATGGGAGGTGTAAATATCAACTTTTAATACTGTTGCGAAGGAGTGTATTCCACCCGATAAATGCGGTCGAAGAATGGTGCCCACTCATTGTCCGTGATGCCAATCTGCAGACCGTAGAAGTGTGTACCAGCTTCCCGACAACGGCGAATCTCCTCCATAAAGGCAGGTGAAGAGTGAGGAATCTTGAAATCGCTGACCCAAAGCACATCGGCATTCATATACTCCTTGCCTTCTTTGAGCAGGTGGAACGTGGCTTCCAGCATGCGGGTGGCATCTGTATCCCCGCAAGCTGTCTTTGAGAAGAATTCGAGCAGCCTTGCCCGCTCTTTCCTTACGTCAATCGGATGGATGGAGACGGAAAAGGCTATCAGAAAGCAGTTCCGCCGTTGACGGTCGGCTATCTCCAGGAGCTTTATCAGCAGGGAGTGGGCAATCTTCTCCGGCTTGCCAGCCATGCTTCCCGAGGTGTCCAGACAGACAATCATCGGACCTTTGGGACGGGCGGGCTTGGTTTCGATGCGCCGAGCAGGCTGCATGATTTCCGATTTATAACGGAAGGTCTGGAGCTTGCGAGTAAGGTATTTGTAGACGAACAAATCTTCCAGTTCACTGTCAGCGGAATGGGCAAGCTCAATGGGAAGCAGGGCATTGAGGTCGTTGCCGGTACTGATACCCAGGATGTCACATTTGGAGGAGTGCTCCATTTTGTAGACGTTTCCCTCGGCAACGCGGATTTGCTCACGTCCTTCGTCGTCTGCCATACGCCCCATCTTGCGGGCCACTTTCACTATCTCGGGGCAAGAGCGCTGGATGCGCACGATTTTCCGTATACGCTCAAAGTCGACAGTATTCCACAAGCCGCTCATCATGCCCCAGGTCTGGAAGAATTCGTCCTTATCCACCCGGTTCTGGCGGATGTACTCGGGGATGTCTTTCAGATTGGAACGGAGCCTGAGCTCGAGGGCATCTTTGCGGAAAGCAATCTCTTTCTCCTTTTCTTCGTGCATCTTCAGTTGGAAGGCGTCTTCCCAGTCGTCCACCATTTTCTCCCAGACTTCATCGTCCGCATATCCTCCTTCTGTGCCGAAGTGGCTGCGGTAGAAACGGGAGTCGAAGCCGTACTCCCGGTATTTGTCGGAAATCTGCTGGAGCAAGGCTTGCCAGCCGTCTTTCCGCTTTGCCATGGACCATTCCAGCACGAGCTTCATCCCGGTCCGTTCCGACTGGCTTTTCCGGAGGTTGTACCGCTCCTTCTCCAAGTTCAATTGGATGAACTGAATCATGGTGTCGTAAAAGATACGTGCACAGACCTCATCGCCCAGCACCTGCACCTTGACCATGGAGTCGTTCATCACAGAGAGTAGATAGGCATACAAGGGCTCGGTATCCGTCTCTGCGCACTCTCCGGTGGCAACGAAACGGTCCAGTGCCTGCACATAGAAGGCGGTGTCATATCGGGTGACGGTAGTGTTCATCTTCTTCTTGGTTACTGGAGGATTATTCGTCTCCATATCTCAGTTTGCGCATGTCCACACGCGCCCAGGCTATTTCCTTGCGGACGATGGAGACGTATTGAGCTACGCTCTTTTTGTCTTCTTCGGAGACGAAAAGGTTGTCGGACAAATCTCTTACCAGGCGGTCTATGCTGGTGGCGGCGGTGTCCAGTTCCGTCTCGTAGTCACGGTCGGTGACGGAGAGGTTTCCCAGCCAGAGTTGTTGCTCCTCACCTCGTTGCAGACGCCGCATGGGGAAGCGCACACCGTTGATGTAGAGATGCTTATCGTCACGGTAGAGGGTGACGCGTTCGGTGCCTTCCTCTTTCACGGCACTGGTGTCGGCAAAGGCGCGGATGATGGTACGCTTGGGATTGATGGGGTCGGCATACATTACGCCCAAGGTGGGGGCATCTTTGGCGCTGTACTCCTTCAGATTTTTGTAGTCCACGATAAAGATGTAGGTGTTGCCCGTACCATGTTTCTCCACCTGGTAGTAGAAGTGTTCCGTTATCAGCAGGTCATCGTCCCTACGGTCGCCGGCAAGGCGGGCTTTGTCGAGGGCTTCGCGCACACGGCTGACTTTCAAATCGGATTTCAGCGAGGAGGCGATACCGGCAATCTGTTTTGTGTGGGACACGAATAAGGCACGGATAACGATGTCACGGATGGCAACGCTCTCATCAGGCTCACTCCATAGGCAGTAGTAGACGGGAAGCAGGTCGGTCATGGAGACTTCCGTGCGGCCGTGGACGAAGGCGGAGGTCTTGAGCAGCTTCACGATGTTCTTCCAGCGGCGGTCGCTGACGTAGACATTGCGGCGCAGGTCGGAGTCTTGCATCTCTACGCTTGTCAGTCCGTGGCGAATGGCTGTGATGCAGGAAAGAACATCGAGAGGCAAGGTTACGCGGCGTATCTCAGCTTGCCATTCGGCATACTCGCGGTCGGAGATTTGCCATTCGCAAGCAGTCGTTTCCGGATGGTCGGCAGAATCGTCCAGCAGCATTTTGTAGAAAGATTCTTCCTGCTTGACGCAGGTGCAGAGAATGCGGATAAGGAAGCGGTCCCATAGGGCTTCCAGTCCCTCGCCTTGAGCGGGCAGTTCGTTACTGGCAGCTACGAGCAGTTTGAGGGGGAGATGCAGTTCCTTGTCGCCGTTGCGGAAAAGTTTCTCGTTGATGACGGTCAGCAGAGTGTTCTGTATGGCAGGGCCTGCTTTCCATATTTCGTCCAGAAACACGACATCGGCTGTGGGCAGATAGCCGTCGATGGCACGTTCATACTTGTCGGATTCTTTCAGTCGGCTAATGCTGACAGGACCGAAAATCTCGTCGGGCGTAGAGAAGCGGGACATCAGGTATTCAAAGGCACGGGCATCTGTAAAAGCCGATTTTAACCGCCTGGCTACCATTGACTTGGCTACTCCCGGAGGTCCCAGGAGCAGAATGCTCTCGCCTGCCAGAGCTGCTAGCAGGGAGAGGTTTATTTCAGTTTCTTTTTCGTATACTCCCCGGTTCATTTCGGAAAGGAGGAGACGAATGCGTTGGGTTATTTCCACAATATGATTTATTTATAGTCAGTACTCATGTATAAAGAAAAGCGTGTAAAGATACAAAATAGTAGGGAAATCAGAGAGAGTCTTATTAAGATTCACTATCTTTGGAAAACAAATACACACAGACACGCACACACGTTGTGATTTGCTTTCATTTTAGTATCTTTGAACCATTGGAAACAGCAAGATTCATTGAGCGATTGGAAAAGATTGCGTTGTGATTTGCTTTCATTTTAGTATCTTTGAACCATTGGAAACAGCTCTTCAATAAGCTTATCTAACACATAATTGTTGTGATTTGCTTTCATTTTAGTATCTTTGAACCATTGGAAACAGCAAGCCTTACAAGCCGCCTACCCATCGGAGGGTTGTGATTTGCTTTCATTTTAGTATCTTTGAACCATTGGAAACAGCATAAGCTTGTGGTGGCTGCTGGAAGACCTAGTTGTGATTTGCTTTCATTTTAGTATCTTTGAACCATTGGAAACAGCAGGTAAGCGTTTGTTCAATGTCCTTATATAGTTGTGATTTGCTTTCATTTTAGTATCTTTGAACCATTGGAAACAGCGTTAATCGCTGTTATGCGATATATCCATTTGTTGTGATTTGCTTTCATTTTAGTATCTTTGAACCATTGGAAACAGCAATTTAGGCTTCTTTGATTTGTTCGGCTTCGTTGTGATTTGCTTTCATTTTAGTATCTTTGAACCATTGGAAACAGCCTCGGTACAAACCAATGGAGCGCCCAAGCCGTTGTGATTTGCTTTCATTTTAGTATCTTTGAACCATTGGAAACAGCATCGTCAATCTTTGCGCTATTCGATATGCCGTTGTGATTTGCTTTCATTTTAGTATCTTTGAACCATTGGAAACAGCCGCTACCATCTTACCCCACAAGCTTTGCAAGTTGTGATTTGCTTTCATTTTAGTATCTTTGAACCATTGGAAACAGCTGTTGTGTATAAGAGCGCGAACATGACTGAGTTGTGATTTGCTTTCATTTTAGTATCTTTGAACCATTGGAAACAGCAAAAGCAGATATTTATTGCGCTTCTGCCTCGTTGTGATTTGCTTTCATTTTAGTATCTTTGAACCATTGGAAACAGCAACCTTGACGATAAGAAGAAGGGCACGGGCGTTGTGATTTGCTTTCATTTTAGTATCTTTGAACCATTGGAAACAGCTAATGGTGAAGCTGTAGAGGCATCACAAGAGTTGTGATTTGCTTTCATTTTAGTATCTTTGAACCATTGGAAACAGCCCCAGCAGCTTAATTCCATGTCTTCCTTGTGTTGTGATTTGCTTTCATTTTAGTATCTTTGAACCATTGGAAACAGCAAACGCGCCAGCGCTTAATAGCCGGGTCTTGTTGTGATTTGCTTTCATTTTAGTATCTTTGAACCATTGGAAACAGCCGAGCACTCCAAGGGGGCTTGTGCACCTACGTTGTGATTTGCTTTCATTTTAGTATCTTTGAACCATTGGAAACAGCGAAAGGAAAAAATAATATGGCATGTATAGGGTTGTGATTTGCTTTCATTTTAGTATCTTTGAACCATTGGAAACAGCTCTTAACGCTATGGACGCGGCTACGCTCTTGTTGTGATTTGCTTTCATTTTAGTATCTTTGAACCATTGGAAACAGCGTACTACGGACATTAAAAAAGCTGGTAACTGTTGTGATTTGCTTTCATTTTAGTATCTTTGAACCATTGGAAACAGCTGATTACAAGTAATAATCTAATATTCAAACGATTACACATAGTATTAGAATATAAAAAAAGAATGCTGCTTCTAAAAAAATCCCGCCATTGCGCGGGATTTTTTTAGAATAATTCTAATTGTTGTCCAGGCGTATTCACATCCACAGTCTTTTTCCCATAAAAAAGTGCTATATTTCCAAATTGCTTGTCCGTAATGCACATAATTCCGACACTTCCATAGTCCGGTAAGAAAGATTTAACTCTTTTTATATGTACCTCCGCATTCTCACAACTCGCACAATGACGAACATATATAGAGAACTGGAACATCGTAAATCCATCCTTTTGCAGATTTTTTCTAAATTCCGCATACGCCTTTTTATCCTTCTTGGTTTCGGTAGGCAAATCAAACAACACTAATACCCACATAATGCGATATTCACTAAACCGGTCCATCACATCTCTGGATAGGATATTTTACGCAACTCACCACTGAAACATTTATACAGAGAAGCCGTAGTCTGCCCAACAGCTACCATCAACGGACTACGTTTTCCCGAAATAACAGTCTCTAATGTAGGAATTGTCAGTAACCTCGCTTTCAATTCTCTCGTCAATTCAACACAATTCGGTTCTGCTTCCTTGAATATATCATATACCAACCTATCCACATAAGGGCGATAAGGTTCCATTATATCATCTGCCAGACAATAAGCATTATAACGATTATGATGATGTATTCCCAAAGTAGGTAGAAGCCCACTTGTCACCAAAGCACGAGCAACAACTGCCCTCAAAATAGCATACCCATAATTTAACAAATTATTAGGAGGAATACCTTCTCTATCCCTTGTAAAGCCTTCTATTTTAAACAAATTCTTCCAATAATAAGCAGCTGCACGAGCCTCCAAATTATCAGAATCTCCACTCTTTACATCTGCAGCCCACACCTTCATACACTTTATTTCTTCTCCAGCACATTCATGCAATACTACCGTCTGATTCTCTATTTTGGCTTTTATTGTTTGCTGCCAAAGTTGTTTCATCAATGGTAGAGACGCACCAAGTTGATGACGAAACCTTTCATTTTGTGTAGTATTCCCATACAAAGGAAGCATTAAACCAACCGGCATACTTTTAGAATCGCAGGTTATGACTGCACAATTATTCTCAAGCAAAGCTTCCAATACTCCCGAAGTAATGGTTATCTGCTTATTGTCCAACACCACTACTCCAATATCTTCTATTGGCTTAGTCACTTCGGACATTCGTTTGAACCCTTCGGGTAAAGCACTGTTCTTCACCACCTCCGGCAATTTAATCACCAACTGGGCATTTTTTAAAGACAAATAGACCGGATTCCCAAAATAAAGTGTTTTCTTAATCATAGCATATAGACTTTACAAGTTATTCATTCATCATTTTCAAGAAAAGGAAGCTCTAAAGTATCATTCTGTTTATCAGAATCCAACAGAAAATTTTCAGGAGAAACAACACTTCTACCCAACTCTTTTTCAGCTTGTTCACGTGCTACTCCGGCTACATTTCCTCCACGTTGTGCTACTTGCTTACTTTTAGTAAATGTATCTGGTTTTTCTTTCTGAGAAATTTCCGTTGTGACACGTTCTCCAAGCATTGTAAATATCAACTCCAAATCAGACATGTGGTCACGAAGATTCTGATTTTTCTTCGTCAGCCCCTTATATATTTTATAATCCGAAGGAGTCAATCCAAACGTTGCTCTAGATATTTCTGCCGTAAGAATGGCATAATCACTTTTTTCCGTGATTCCCCTTTCTTTCCATTCATCCGTCAAATTCTGACGAATGGCGATTCCTCTCAAACGTTTGTCAATCCAATCTTTTGGATAACCTTTTTGCTCATATAGTTCTTTCATGCGCTCTTGAGCCAATTCCGGATTTTCTATTTCCTGTACACGCTCATAACCTACTTGTGCTAACCAAAGCTTGAAAGGTTCAGCTTTAGGAGAAGGAATAGATTGAATGATGCGGAATAAAGCCTGCACATTTGCCGCCAACGTTTTTCGTTTTTTTCCTGTATCTGTCACCATTTCTACCTGGGGACAAGTTGTCCCCAGGTAAGTAGCCAGTTCTTCATCCCGTTTTCGCATCTTCTTCAGATAATCCGTAGGATTCACACTATCAGTCAATACACCAACTACATCTACAACAGAGAAATACCATTGCTGTTCTTCCTCGTTCCATACGGAACGGATCTTTTTCTCTTGAAACAACTTTATATTATTCATTTACTCTATACTTAACTTCTATAATACGGCCTAACCTATCAACTTTTACTGGAATACAAATATTCTTTATCATTTCACCATCCCATGATTTTTCTGCTTTATTATTAGAACCTAATTCTTTAGTGGAAATAATAGCATTTGATATACTTTGAGGTATAAAAAAGCATTGATTACCAGAAGATGAAACCATCTTATAAATCCTCCCCCTATCTATCGGTTCATTTATCCTACCAAAATCCCGCTCTTCTTCGGTTGGCAGATATACCAAATCATTAGGAGACAGCCAAAACAATAATTTATCTCCCTTTTCATTTCTGTCCGGTACAGGAACAAGCCCTTGTTTCTCACGCTCTATAACCCAATTTAAAGGAATAGTCTCATACGTTCTGTTTCCATCTTCTGTTATGTAAATAGCAAAGAACAAGTTAGTACCTTTAGCAGCTTCCACCCATTTGGCACCTTTATTGCCAAGTACACCGACTTTAAATTTATTTCCACGCGGTTCATACACCCTCACCTTATATATAGGCTGATGTCCTTTACCATCATTCAGTTGTAAAAGATTACGGTTCATTTCTTCTATACCTTCTGCAGAAAAAGCCAACTCCGCCTTTCCTTCTTTTGATTTCAGATGATTCAGGAGTATTTTCTGTATGCCAGTATCCGTCACCGATGCTATCTTCTTCTCATTGAAAGTTGAGTCCAATGATTTACGTACTGCAACTAAAGGTTCAGTAGTATTTTCCGTAAAATAATAAACAGCGACTTTGGCTATATCCAGCTCTTTCCACAAGAAAGCATTCTCTTTGAAATATTTTTCAATTTTCTTCTTATCATACTTATATGATAACAATTCAAGAACCTTATTTTTTACTCTTTTGTCAACAATCATAGAAGGAGTATCCAAAGCGACAGATAGGCGTACCACCTTTACCTTTCTTAAATTTACCGCTCCAAAAACCGTATCTTTGTGCATCGGTTTACGGATAGCCCAACTATCACCGATTTTCTGTTTCTCATAAACACGAGTCCCATTTGCATCAAAATGTTGATAGATATTGGTTGTTTTATTTATTATACGCAAATTCTGTTTCAAGCTAACTATTATCCCACTCAACGCTTCCCTTGCATCTTGCGTAAAAGTAGTCCATGGTTTCTTTATAATCCATCTATAATTACCATTACCATCCCCCCTACTCTTATCACACAACAGTCTCTGCAAATCATAACGGGAAATTTTCGCATTCCGGCTTGCAGACTCATTATTCAGATAGTTTACATGATTCCGTGTAGCACAAGCTATTACTATTGCATCCATAGCATGATGCCGATGGTCTATACGCTTCTTACTGAATCCTTTCTGATATTCAAGGGGCACTGCTGTTTGAAAAACTTTTTTTCCGTCTTTATTCTCCCAATGTCCAAAACACTGGGTTTCGGTCAAAGCATTTAAACGTTCAAAACGAGGACTTACAATACTATTCCAGACGTCATTCATGCCCCAATCCTTTTTCAGCCTGTCCGTCACGCTTCCTGTACAAACTAATATGTTTTTTGAAACAGCCTCCGGTTCATATTCACCGCTATCATTCTTTTCACGAACGATATTCGACAAAAGTCCTTTGACAACCTTACTGATATACCGACTATCGTTTAATTGGCGTTCAATAAATTGCTCGGGAATATCATCCATCAACAATTTCTTCATTTTTATGCCCGATTTTGCATATTGTTCTTTTACAAAACGTTCGTAACTATCCACAGAAAAGATTTCTACTGTCTTTCCAAAACCCACTTCCACTTTCTGTCCATGATGATTCTTGATAAACTCATATCCCAGTTGATTATCTTTCAACTTGTTCACAGCAGATTCACATATCACTTTGTTAGAGAATGAATCATCAAAATAGCGGGATTGAGGTATAACATGTTCTATCTCATACGCAGCAGTAAATAATTTAGCCAAAGGTATCAGCTCACCGGTATAAGGTGAACGATATTTCTGTTCCAGCCATAATTTATAACGCAAGAATTCTGATTTCGTCGGTAATTTACTGGTATTGAATTTTTTCAATATCACATCTATATCTTCCGGAATCTGTTCTTCCCCCTTTAAAACTGCATCCTCATAAATCCGCAATATTTCTTGTTGACTTGGTGAATAGGGACGGACATTCTCTACCCCATATTCCGGATTCACAAATTCAGCAAGCAATGCCTTTATACGTAAATTGGCATTTTCATTCTCCAGAATCTGAGTAGTCATTCTTTTTCGCTTGTCCGCAGGATTTTTCATCTCGCGCCCTAACTCAATATGGATTTCATCAATTTTCCCAACCTGTTTCCAAATATCCCTGACAACTCTCAATGTCTCGGTTATCACTTGTTCTACGATAGGATTTCGTAGTGAATGTTGCTTAAAAGCAGCCAGATAAGCATCAATATCAGCAGGGGTTTCCCATTTGGTTATTTCTTTATCTTCGGAATGACGATTATACACTACATAACAAGCCAACCACAACGGAAGCCTCTTAAAACAAGATATATCCGACAAGTTCATCGCCTTTTCTCTAACCTTGGCACCTATACTCTCATCACACTCACCTGCTATTATCCTTTCTATTCTTTCCTTGGTTGTACCATCAATCAACGACATATCCCAATACTTTCCGCACCTCATCAAAGGCAACAACTTCTTTATCGCCTTGGCAGAATAAGCGCCATATTCAGACTTGAAAGGAGGAAACTTCTTGAACACTTCCACAAAGGATTCATTCAATCCGTTCTTAACCGCAAAAGTCGCCAATGCTTTCTCTATTTCCTGCTTGTCACTTACAGAATATAAGATATGCCACAAGGCTGTTTCTTTTTCATCAGATAAAAAGTCAATACCAATACCGGCCTTTTCCAAACGGGAAAGAATCGCATGTCTCGTCTCATTACATGGGTAGAACTTATCCTCGACATAATTCCAACGATAATTATTTATTTCCTTTTTCAGTCCAAACGCAGGATATCTCAGAAAAGCTTTCTGATCTATTTCCTTTCGAGAGTTCAGCCAATCAAATAGAGCCACATAATCATCTTCTGTTTTCAAAAACTCCGTTGTCACATCCACATCCAAATGTAAAGTTCCATTTACTTCCCTTTCCTTTTGATATACCCGAATATTGGAAAGGAAATACCATAAACGGAATTCCTGAAAAAGAGGATGTGACTTGGCTATACACTTTAACGGAGCTGTTTTGATTTCACCTGTTTTGCGGTTTACATATTCATTTTCCTCATAAGGGCAATTAGCTATCAATGACTTTTTGGTTTTCAACGGCCTTTGATAAAACAAGACATCATCTATTAACAAATAGATAAAGTCCCGGTTAGCTATATTTCTCCGTTGCACTTCATTACCCGGATACAACGCTTCAATACACCTCATGTATAAATCTCTATCCTGCAATTCTGCATGAAAAGCACATTGCTTCTGCAAAATAAAGTTCAGTTCCTCCTTGTAAAACTTTCGTTCTACTGTTTTCACCAATTTTCCTATTATCTTTTGTTGTGGCTCCTGCAACAAAGCATCATATATATAACTCCCAATCGTTTTATGAGTACCGGTAATGTCAGCTTCGGTCCTTTTCTTTATTAACATCCAATCATCCTCTTTAGGCGCTCTGAAAGAACGCTTCACCTCACCATACTTATCAAGCTTTGGAGTACCGTCCGGATTTAAGTCAGTAGTGACAATAAACTCTTTTACCCGTCCTTCCCAGTCCAATGGGACATTACTGCTTCTACGATATACCCATCCATTCTCCAGATGTACATTATACCATATATCCCGGCCTTTCTTTTCATCAGTCGCTTCCACCGACAAGACTTTCAATGCATAAAATTCAACAGATTTTCCTGCATTGTCTTCCTCCTCTTCTCCTCTAAGCTGATAATAACCACGTTTCTGATTAAAGTTCAAAAGAATCCATGCCAGTTCTTCTTTACTTATCATTTCTGTCAAAGCTTTCTTACGGAGATAATAAACTGTCCAGTCATAAGGGATTTTTTTACCATCAAAAACCAATGAAGGTTGGTGTTTTGCAAAATCCGCCAACATTTCATTAAACGCTGTCTGAAATAAAAAAGAGTATTTTCCCCATCTATCCTTTACCCATGGCAATTTCGGTTCGCTGCCTGACAAGAATTTACCCGTATGCTTTTCAAAATCTATTCCTTTTAAATAGTGTTCCGGCAGGAAGCCAAGAATCTTCAAAACTTTATGCAACCGTTCACGGCGTAGTAATTGTCGCTCTCTCAATCGACGCACCCCTCTAAAACGGGTTCTTTCAGCTGTCTGTGATATAGAATTCCCTTTGTCAAAGTCTCCCAAGATAGCAGCATCCATCGGAATTATTCTACTGCCAGCCATTTCTATCCAAATTCTCTCGGTCTGTTCTTTAATTACAGAGTTTATTACAGCCCATCCTATACTATTGGTTCCCAAATCCAATCCAAGTATCGTTCTCATAGTATTATATTTTGAATATTTTCTTCAAAGGTATTTTTTTTTTCAATATAAGCATTGTATTTCCATATTTATTTTATACATTTGTCATACTAAAATGAAGCAAGTCACAATAAGGATTATTCCGTTGTGAAAACATTAGGTTCCCTCGTCCTTAACGGGGGATTTTTTATTTCCAAAAACTAATTATCATTCCCAATATCCCTCTTTTGCCGAAAACTAAAACTTTCTTCCCCAAACACTACTCTTCGTATCACTATATTTTATACCTTTGTTCACTAAGAATTAATCGTCCCATACCCATTTCTGTTTCGTCCGACAGCTGTCGGACGATAATTAAACAACTGTTGGACGATAATGCAACAGTTGTCGGACGATTAGTTTTTAGGAAGAAGAAAATTAATCTGCTTAGCGACAAAAATAATTCCCCGAAGCGACGAGAACTGTTTATCGCTATAAACAAAAATAAATATCTTATGAGCGCGTATTACGACCTTTACGAAACGCCTTCGCCCGACGGGAAAGAAGACAAGAAATCACTCCATGCACGTATCTGCCCGAAAAGGACTTATACCCAAAAGGAGTTTGTGGAACATATCGCAACTTTCCAACATCTGCCCAAGAATGTGATAGGGGCAGCATTGGATGCCTGCATTGACGAGTTGTGCGATTTGCTGGCCAACGGAAACATCGTGGAGCTGGGAGAACTCGGATTCTTCAGCACTTCACTGAAATGCTTGCGCGAGACCGACGACGAGAAAAAGAAAATCCGCTCCGAATCCGTCCAATTCCAAAACGTACACCTGCGCATCAGCAGCACGTTCCGCAACAACATCAAGAAGAAAATGACGTTGGAACGTGTACACTCCACTACCAAGAAATCGAAAAAAGTAGTAGAGACCACCGAAGAAACAAGAAAAGCCGAACTGGAACTGTTCCTCAAGCAGAATGTATGTATCAACAAGAACGAATACATCCAGCTAAGCGGACTAACCAGACATGCCGCCATAGACGAACTAAACAACTTCATCCGGCAAGGGTTCCTGCGCCGCCGCGGAATGGGAAGGTCAACGGTCTATGTGCGACAAGAAAAAGACACAGCAAACGAAATTTAGGGGGGCAAGCACAGAGACACAGAGACATAGAAATTAATGCTTTATCTCTTTGAAAAGAATCTCTGTGCCTTTGTATTTTCGTGTTCATCCCCCCAAAAATAATAAAACAACAAACAATGGAAAAATCAACAGAACCCCAACCCTGCACGCAGTGGTTCGTCTTCTTCAAAGACCAACTGCTGCTGAAAAAAGGATATACAGACAAAGGAGAAATAAAATACAGCGTACCCGTCAGTATAGAGCCTCCTCTGACACCGGAAGCCGGAAGTAATATACACGAAGTGTTCCCCCCCAACGGCAAGCAAGTACGTGCATTTGCCTTGGAACAGCCCGTGACCGAAACCGACGAATGGGTCATGATAGGCCTGCGCGCATCGTACGACTACATCTCGCCGGACGAGTACCGTTCTGCAGGAAAGGCCTTCCAGATACTCTATTGGGACGAGCACAGCCACTTCTGCCCCGTGTGTGGCACCGCCATGGAGCACCAGACCCCCATCATGAAGAAGTGTCCCAACTGCGGCAATGAGATGTACCCTCCCGTTTCCACCGCCATCATCGTACTGATACGCAAAGGAAACGAAATCCTGCTGGTGCATGCCCGGAACTTCCGAGGAACCTTCTACGGACTGGTGGCAGGCTTCCTCGAAGCCGGCGAGACACTGGAAGAATGTGTGGAACGGGAAGTTTTTGAGGAAACGGGGCTGAAGGTAAAGAACATCACCTACTTCAGCAACCAGCCCTGGCCCTACCCCAGCGGATTGATGGTGGGTTTCATTGCCGACTACGAAAGCGGGGAGATAAAACTGCAGGAAGATGAGCTGACCGCTGCCGCCTTCTATTCCAAAGACAACCTGCCCGAAATTCCACGAAAGCTGAGTATCGCAAGAAGGCTGATAGACTGGTGGATGGAGAACAATTAAAAATTAAAGAATTAAAAAGAGGGGGGAAGAAATTTAAAAAAGCAAATTGCGGAAAACACACACTCACAAACGAACAACTACGAATGAAACGACTCTCATTCACATCAACCAATCGGTGTGTAACCGCAATCTGCATATACTAAACTTCCCTGCAAACGTTTTGTTCATCAACCATCGGGTTTAAGTCTTTATTTAAGTTTTCTTTCAACACAGAAGCAAAAGGAAGAGGCGCAGCCCTCACGGGTTACGCCTCTCCGAACACTATATACACATTTTTTCCTCTTTCCTATCAAATGCCGAGTGACTTGCGCACTGCCTCCACTTTCTTCTCAGCTTCGGCATCGGCGCTGGTATAGCATTTCGGACAACCCATCTCGCCCTTCACCTCGATATAGAACTTAATCTTCGGTTCCGTACCGGAAGGACGGACAGAAATCTTCGTGCCGTCTACAGTGAAATATTGAAGTACATTGGAAGTCTCGGGCATATCCAGCTTGCTTACGTTGCCCTGGGCATCAGTCAGTTCCAGCGTCTTGTAATCCTTAATCAGGCTGACAGCCGAACCACCGATTTCCTTCGGAGGATTGGCACGGAAGTTATCCATCATCGCCTTGATTTCCTCGGCACCACTCTTACCGGGTTTCACCACGTTCACGGTGGTTTCCTTAGAGAATCCATATTCTACATAGATTTCCATCAATACGTCATAGAGTGTCTTGCCCTGGTCTTTGGCCCAAGCACAGATTTCGGCCAGCAAAGAGCAGGCAGAAACCGCGTCTTTATCACGGACAAAGTCTTCGGCCAGGAAGCCATAGCTTTCTTCACCACCACCGATATACTGCTGCTTACCTTCACTCAGACGGATTTCGCGGGCAATCCACTTGAAGCCGGTGTAGCAGTCGCGCATTTCAATCTTGTTCTTGTCTGCCACAGCCTTGATGAGTTCGGTGGTCACGATGGTCTTCACGATGAAGTCGTTCGGCTGCATCTTACCCATTGCAATACGGTTCTTGATGATGTAGTACAAGAAGATGAGACAAGTCTGGTTACCATTGATAAGCACCCACTCGCCCTTATCGTCCTTGCAGGCCATACCGACACGGTCGGCATCCGGGTCACTTGCCATTACGATGTCAGCGTCAATCTTCTTAGCCAGCGCAATGGCCATGGAAAGGGCTTCGGCATTTTCGGGATTCGGAGAAACCACTGTCGGGAAATTGCCGTCCTTCACCATCTGTTCGGGCACGCAGTTGATATTCTCAAATCCCCACTCCTTCAATGAGTCCGGAATAAGCACGCGGCCTGCGCCATGAAGCGGAGTATACACAATGCTGAGGTCTTTCTGGCGACGGATGACTTCGGGGTCGATAGAGATGGAGTGAACCATTTCCAGATAAACCTTATCCACTTCCTTGCCGATAATCTGAATCAAGTCCTTGTTGCCGTTGAACTTGATGTCGGCCACCGTCACCTTGTTCACCTCGTCTATGATGGCCGTGTCGTGCGGAGCGAGCACCTGCGCACCGTCATCCCAATAAGCTTTGTAGCCGTTGTATTCTCTGGGGTTGTGGCTGGCTGTAATGTTGATACCGCTCTGGCAGCCGAAGTGGCGAATGGCAAATGAAACTTCGGGCGTAGGACGAAGGTCATCAAAAAGATATACCTTGATGCCGTTTGCAGAGAAGATGTCGGCAGAAATCTTTGCGAACTTGTCGCTATTGTTGCGGCAGTCGTGCCCCACAACAACGGAAATATCCTTCTTTCCGGCAAAACATTTGTTCAGATAGTTGGACAAGCCCTGTGTTGCGGCACCTACGGTGTAGATGTTCATGCGGTTTGTACCGGCACCCATGATGCCACGCAGACCACCCGTTCCAAACTCCAGGTCTTTGTAAAAACTGTCTATCAATTCGGTTTTATCTGGATTTTCCAACATGCGTTTCACTTCTGCCTGAGTTTCGGCATCATATGCCGGGGTAAGCCATTTTTCGGCTTTCTCAGTCACCTGCTTAATCAGTTCCTGATTTTCCATAAGACTGTTATTGTTTTAAGGGTTAATATAAACTTTTTTGTAAGACACAAATGTAGAAGAATAAGTTCAAATATCCTAATTTTATTCAGGCATTTTATATCTGTCTCCCGTCTGCTTAACATACTCTTCAAGGAACTCCTTCGGGTATCCCGGGCGGATTACGCCTGCCGGCTGGCCGATGGAATTACGTTCGAATTGACCGTTTTTCATACGTTTGACAACGCCGTCATTATACTTTACGACAAGAAACTCGCCAAGACGTTTCCAAGTATCGAAAGTGCTTTGGGCAGTCATGTTCGTATAGTTGGTAAGGAATGCCTTTGCTTTGGCAGGGTCTTTTTCCAGTAGTTTGGCAGCAGCAGCCTCAACGCCTTCCTGCGCTTCGTTGAAGGTTGTCTCCAACTCTGTCTGAGTGGCACGCACGTCGCCCATCATCAAGTCATAACGGGGATAAACCATATTGGCCACCCAGTTGAAAATCCAGAAAGCGGAGTTCCAGGAGAAAGTGATGTAATCGGCGCCGTCCACACGGGTGTAGCATACGGGAACCTTGTCCGTACAGCAGTATACGGGCGTAAATACCGTCATGTTGGCATCATCTGTGCCGAACCACAATACTCCACCGATAGGATCGGGCAACTCGGAGCGCATCTGTGCCACGAATACGAAACCGCTCTGCTGGGTGGAGATAGGACGTTCATTAAAGTATTCCTGGTCACCCACCTTGAAAGAGAGTGGAGAAAGGCGGTACGGGGTATGATACGGGCCTGCGCCGAAATCTTTGCTGATGTCGAGAGGAGTACCTTCATAATGGTCGCGCATGGCGTTCTTCACATCCTGCACGGAAACCTTGCGGTTGGGCTTCACAAACAGAGGCATCGGAGTGTCCGTCTCACCCAATATATAAGGCAGGAACTCGTTGCCGCGGTCGGTAAACATATTGAAATAGCTCCATACGCGTGCCTCGCAATAGCGACGGGCACCGAAATCGAGCGGAGCATAGGCATTGGCAAAGCTGAAATCCTTGTTCACACCGTCAAAATAGCCCTTCTCACGTGCAAAGGAGATGACGTCGGCGGAGTACATACAGTTTTCCTTGTCGTTCATGTTGAACTGATGAATGCGGCTCTGGTTGGCATGAGCGGAGATACAGTCATCAGGTACGCGGACAGCTACCCATACGGCACCGCGCACACCGAGTCCCTTGCCAATCATCTCCATAATCCATATCTCGTTGGGGTCGGCAATGGTAAAGGACTCGCCACTGCTGTAATAGCCGTATTCCTGCACCAGTTCGGTCATCACCTTGATGGCCTCGCGGGCGGTGCGTGAGCGTTGCAGACCGAGGTAAATCAAACTGCCGTAGTCGATGATGCCGGTGGTATCCACCAGCTCGGGACGTCCGCCGAATGTCGTCTCACTGATAGTGAGCTGGAACTCATTCATATTGCCGATGACGTTGTACGTCTGACGCGCCTGCTCTATCTGCCCAAGGTATTTGCCGGTGTCCCACTCGTGTATGTCAATCAGCGTACCTTTCTTGTGCATACCGGCAGGATAATGATACAACTCGCCGAACAAACCATAAGAATCGGCAGAATAGGAAACAATGGTAGAACCGTCCGCAGAAGCGTTCTTGCCCACGATAAGATTGGTGCAGGCCAGTGCATTCGCCACGGCTGCCACAACAAACAAGACGGAAAGAGTCAGTCTTTTACTTTTCATACTTCTAAATTATAATGTTACTAAATATTTCAGTCTTTACCATACAAATTCAAACTGTCCGGTGGTACGGTTGCCACAGCCATCCGTCACCGTCATCTCCACCACATGCTTGCCGCCTTTCTCCACATATTTCGGGTCGAGCTCGCACACCAGGTTACCACTGATGGAATTGGGCTTTCCAAACAAGGCATACTTCCCGTCAATCGTACCCCGATAGGTATTGATGCCGGTTTCCTTGTCCTTGGCCTTGAAGATGATTTTTCCCGTACGTCCCCATTGGGCTTGGTTTAGGGGAGTTATCACCGGCGGAACCGTATCCACCGCCACGGTATAAGTCCCCAAATCCCGTATACGCACTTTCATGACACCATCCTCATACTTACCGCCAATGCGATATTTTCCACCGCGTGCCGTTACGCCCGCCACATAATATTTGGTCATATCCTCTACCGGACGCCGGCGCAAGCCGATACGCAAATCGCAGGCATCGTGCATCGGAATGCGGGTATCGTTCAACTGATAGGTGAAAGCTATATCACCGCTATCAGCCCGCACGGAATAGTTCAACAGGACGTTATCGTAGAGCATTCCTTTCGGAATGACCAATTCTAACCCCGGTTCCTGCAGATAGTTCACCTTGTCCCACTTGAGGGCGTATTTCTCACGATGTTCCACCGGAGCAATTGTCGTCTTCTGCCCCTGCACTGTGAAGCGGACCTTGGAGATATTTCCCAGCGCATCTCTCAGCGTATAGACAAACCGGTAAGGGCGTTCTTCGTTGATGTCCACCAGTCCGCGATTGCCGTTGGATGCCTGCAGCATGCGAAGGCGGTTGCCCGGCTCTATGAAAGACTTCATGTACTGACCGTGTGTCCACGAATTGATATAGCGGTTCTCCTCATAGGCAAAGCGGTCTACCGTACTGCGGAAGACTTCCTCGCCGTCCACTTCGAGAATCACCGCCTTCACGCCATATTTATTCTGCACTCCGTCCATATAATCGTAGGCACGGATGCCAGCACCAATCAGTCCCCAGGCGATAATGGGTTTCGTAGGATGTGCCGGAAAAGCCCGTCGCGTCTGCTTGCCTTCCACCACTCCTTTTCCCGGCTGAGGAAACAGCATGATACCTTCGGCACGCGGGGCAGTCTTGTCCTTCACCTTGTCCATGAAGAAAGGCAGCGGGTCTATATATTCGTCCGTAGCCGTCTCTATCATATCCAGATGCAGGTGCGGACCGAAAGAGTATCCGGTATTTCCGCTCAAAGCTATTATCTGACCGGCCTTCACGGGATATTCGTCGGGTTCGGGAGTAATTTCCACCTCCCAACTTTCTTTCTCGTACTGCAAGTCTTCAACCCGGCGGGCCACATCGCCCACAAAGGCACTCAAATGGCGGTTTATCGTCGAATAACCATTGTCATAAGCCACATCGAGCACATAGCCCGAACCGTGGGTAACGCGGATACGCGAAATATATCCGTCGGCCAGAGCGCGTACCGGCTTGCCTATGGTTCCACCGGTCTTGAAATCCAGTCCGCCATGAAAATGGTTGGCACGTATCTCGCCGAAGTTACCGGAGAAGGTGATGGGGAAATCAAAAGGCGGGGTGAAGGAGGTCTTGTCTGTATCGGTTTCTTGGGCATAGCCGCTTTGCACACTACCAATAAAGAACAAAAGAGAGAAAAATATAGGATATTTCATATTTTGTACAGTCAATATTATTTTAAATGCATGCAAATATAAAAAGAATAGTTCTCTCTACCTACAGAAAGGTGCAATTATCATTGATTAAAACATGCATAAAAATTCTGTTGAAGAACATAGATGCACCGATAACACCCAAGCCGGGAAATCGCTATATTGCGCCATGTTTAACCCCCCAATTAAAACTTTAAGGTTATGATTATCGGAGTACCTAAAGAAATCAAGAACAACGAGAACCGCGTGGGCATGACCCCTGCCGGAGTAGCCGAGTTGGTAAAAAAAGGTCATACGGTGTATGTGCAGGCCACGGCAGGCGCAAACAGCGGTTTCTCCGACGATGACTACATCGCCGTAGGTGCAAAGACTTTACCGACCATTGAAGACACGTATGCCGCAGCCGACATGATTGTCAAGGTAAAGGAACCTATTACACCGGAGTACAAACTGATTAAAAAGGGACAAGTGGTATTCACCTATTTCCACTTTGCAGCCGATAAATTACTGACCGAAGCCATGATTGAAAGCGGTGCCGTCTGCATCGCCTACGAAACCGTGGAAAAAGAAGACCGTTCACTTCCGCTGCTTACCCCCATGAGCGAGGTGGCAGGACGTATGGCTACCCAAGTAGGAGCCCGCTTCCTTGAAAAGCCACAAGGCGGCAAGGGAAAACTGATGGGTGGCGTGACAGGCGTACGTCCCGCACGCGTACTTGTCCTCGGAGGCGGTATCGTGGGCACCAATGCCGCACAGATAGCTGCCGGAATGGGTGCCGAGGTGCTGATTGCAGACATCAACCTCCCTCGCCTGCGTTACCTGAGCGAAGTGATGCCGAAAAACGTAAAGACACTCTATTCTTCCACCCATAACATCAAGATGGAATTGCCGAACATCGACATGGTAGTAGGTTCCGTCCTCATCCCCGGTGACAAGGCCCCGCATCTCATCACCCGCGAAATGCTGAAGATGATGAAACCCGGCACCGTACTCGTGGACGTAGCCATCGACCAGGGCGGTTGTTTCGAGACCTCCCATCCCACTACGCACAGCGATCCTACCTACATTGTGGATGGAATTGTGCACTACGCCGTTGCCAATATCCCCGGCGCCGTACCCTTCACCTCCACCATGGCACTGACAAATGCCACCCTGCCCTACACTGTTTCCCTGGCATGTAAAGGCTGGAGACAAGCCTGCAAGGACGACCCGGCTCTGGCGCAAGGATTGAACGTAGTGGAAGGCAAAGTAACATACAAAGCTGTAGCCGACGTCTTCGGGCTGAAATATGAGGCGATTGAGTTATAAGTTATAAGTGATGAGTGATTTGTTGGTATTTTCCTTTCAGCATGGTAGCGCAGCACAATTACCAACAAATCACTCATCACTCATAACTCCCCCCCAACAAAGAATCCTTCTTCCTCGCATACTCCCACCACATAGCGAGCAGTGTGATGCAGAGGTTGAAAATAAACGGAAATTCCTTGGAATTAGTGTGGAACAAGGTCTGAAAGAAGTCTGTAATGAACGGGGACAATAGAATCGCCAGATAATTCATTACCATTACAAAGGCCAGTGCCAAAGTTGTTTTTTCCGGTATAGCCGTATCTATTGTCTCGTCATAAATCAGCGGTTGAATGACACCATATCCCAAACCAACCAACATACATCCCGGTATTATCAGCCATTCTTTAGGCGAAATCCATATCAAAAGCAAACCCGCTGCAATGGACAAAAGGCTGTAAAACTTTGTGTGTTTCCCCATCCACTTCACGATATGCCCCAGGAAGAAACCCGGAGCCATAATGGCAAGGAAGAATAAGGAGATCATCAATCCGGAATTTCCGCTGGAGAAGTGATGGGCCTCCATCAAAAAAGGCAAGTCAAAAGTAACCGCCAGCACTACATACGTAGTGACGCCATAAAACAGCATCAACTGTAGCAGATGGCGGACATGGATGCCGTATTTACCGGGAATCGCACGCTTGGATTCCTCCGGAACAACGGTAGCCGTATCTTCTGTTTTCTGCGGCTGACCGGTATCTCCCTTCAAATACCCGACAAGCAGCAGAGAAACCAACGGAAGCAGATATACCACGAAAGGCAAGTGCCAGTTTACCTCTGCCAGATACCCAGTCACCGCCGTTGCCACAACCAGCGTCACATTGGTGATGGCAGAACTGTAACCAAACTGCTTTACCCTATACTCCCCCGTGAAATAACGTGAAACCAAACCGGTAGACAACGGGATTATCAGTCCCGAGCCAATGCCGAGCAAAGCACTGACCACCATCAACTGCCACATTTTGTCCGAAAAAAGATAAAGTACCCCACTGGCGGCAAACATCCAAAGTCCCACTTTCAGCAGACGCACAAAGTCACGTTTCTCGGCCAGCTTGCCCGCCAATAGCACAAAAGGAATTATCAGCAGCGAAGGCAGGGAGGTAAGCATCTGTATATCCAGTTCTGTGGCATATGGAAAAATGGTAGTAAGCTGTCCCAAAATAGGTGATACGGCCAATCCCGGCAAGGAAGTCAATGCAGAGACTGACCAAATGCCGACAAGCGTGATAAGGGGGATTGTACCCCTTCCGGTATTGATTTTCATATAGTAGTATATTAATTAAATGAATAATGTGGGAACAACAAACCTACCTTCAGAATGTTCGTTTTTTAAGATTTTACTACGCTGCCCTTTAATAAACGCCAAATAATGCAAAACCCCGGAACTTTCATCCGCAAACCCCGTTGTTGTGGGAAATTCGACGGGGAAAAGCCCCGCCGCCTAAACCTTTAAAAAACTTATTAATATGGAAGATTTGAATTTCAGAAAAGGAGATGCAAAAACTGAAGTATTCGGTTCAAACCGTATGTTACAACCCTCACCCGTAGAAAAGATTCCCGACGGACCTACTACCCCGGAAATCGCCTATCAGATGGTGAAAGACGAGACCTTCGCCCAAACGCAGCCTCGCTTGAATCTGGCTACATTCGTCACTACCTATATGGACGAATATGCAACCAAGCTGATGAACGAAGCCATCAACATCAACTACATTGACGAGACCGAATATCCGCGCATCGCCGTAATGAACGGTAAATGTATCAACATCGTGGCCAACCTCTGGAACTCTCCTGAAAAAGAAACCTGGAAAACCGGCGCACTTGCCATCGGTTCCTCGGAGGCATGTATGCTGGGTGGTGTGGCAGCCTGGTTGCGCTGGCGCAAGAAACGTCAGGCGCAAGGCAAACCGTTCGACAAACCAAACTTCGTTATTTCAACTGGTTTCCAGGTGGTATGGGAAAAATTCGCCCAATTGTGGCAGATTGAAATGCGTGAAGTGCCTTTGACACTGGACAAGACCACGCTCGACCCCGAAGAAGCCTTGAAGATGTGTGATGAGAACACCATCTGTATCGTGCCTATCCAAGGCGTTACATGGACAGGACTGAACGATGACGTCGAAGCCCTCGACAAAGCCCTCGATGCCTACAATGCGAAGACCGGCTACGACATTCCTATCCACGTAGATGCCGCCAGCGGCGGTTTCATCCTCCCGTTCCTCTATCCCGAAAAGAAATGGGACTTCCGTCTGAAGTGGGTACTCTCCATCAGCGTCAGCGGACACAAATTCGGTCTGGTTTATCCGGGTCTGGGCTGGGTTTGCTGGAAAGGCAAGGAATATCTGCCCGAAGAAATGTCATTCAGCGTAAACTACCTCGGTGCCAACATTACTCAGGTAGGCCTGAACTTCTCCCGTCCTGCCGCACAGATTCTGGGTCAATATTACCAGTTCATCCGTTTGGGATTCCAGGGTTACAAGGAAGTACAGTACAACTCTCTGACCATCGCCAAGTATATCCATGACGAAATCGGCAAGATGGCTCCGTTCGTAAACTATTCCGACGAGGTTGTGAACCCGCTGTTTATCTGGTATTTGAAACCGGAATATGCAAGAGCTGCCAAATGGACTCTGTATGACCTGCAGGACAAGCTGTCACAACACGGTTGGATGGTACCCGCCTATACACTGCCTTCAAAGCTGGAAGACTACGTCGTAATGCGCGTCGTTGTTCGCCAAGGATTCAGCCGCGACATGGCAGACATGCTGCTGGGTGACATCAAGAATGCCATCACGGAGCTGGAGAAACTGGATTACCCGACTCCTACCCGTATGGCACAGGAAAAGAACCTGCCGGTGGAAACCAAAATATTCAACCACGGATGCCGTACTCATAAAAAATAAATTAATTTACGATTAAACGATTTACGATGTACGATTAGAGTTTCTCTTGATACGGACTACGTTTAAAGGAGTAATTTCAATCGTAAATCGTACATCGTCTAATCGTACATCACAACGTGTTTATGGAAAAGAAAATATCAATTTCACAAATAAAGGAGGTTGCCCAAGAAGCCTACAATGAGGTGAAGGGCAGCACAGGAGGCAAGAATGCGGATTATATTCCCTACCTTGCCAACATAGACTCCAAACTATTCGGACTCAGCATCTGCCTGATGAACGGGCAGACCATCAATATAGGTGACACAGACTATCGTTTCGGTATAGAGTCCGTCTCGAAGGTACACACAGCCATCCTTATCCTGCGCCAATACGGTGCGCAGAAAGTGCTGGACATGATAGGTGCCGATGCCACGGGACTACCGTTCAACTCCATCATCGCCATCTTGCTGGAAAACGACCACCCTTCCACTCCATTGGTAAATGCCGGTGCCATTTCCGCCTGTTCCATGGTACAGCCAGTGGGAAACTCCGACAAGAAATGGGATGCCATTGTACAGAATGTCACTGAGCTGTGCGGCTCCGCCCCACAACTCATCGACGAACTGTACAAATCGGAAACGGCTACCAACTTCAACAACCGCTCCATTGCCTGGCTGCTGAAAAACTACAACCGCATCTACGATGATCCGGATATGGCACTCGACCTCTATACCCGCCAGTGTTCTCTCGGCATCACGGCCCAGCAACTGGGCATTGCCGCAGGAACCATCGCCAATAACGGTGTGAACCCCGTCACCAAACAAACGGTGTTCGAAGCCAGCCTGGCACCGAAAATTACGTCGATGATTTCGACCGTAGGCTTCTACGAGCATTCCGGCGACTGGATGTACACCGCCGGCATACCGGCCAAAAGCGGTGTAGGCGGTGGTGTAATGGCCGTATTGCCCGGTGTCATGGGAGTATCGGCCTTCGCTCCTCCCCTAGACGAAGCGGGAAACTCCGTAAAGGCCCAATCGGCAATCAAGTTCATCATGAACAAGCTCGGCCTGGGTGTGTTCAACGGTGATAACGTAACGATTACAGAATAAGTTTCTCTTTTTAGTTATGAGTTATAGGTTATGAGTTATTTGTTGGTAGGCACCGTAATCAGCAAATGACTTATAACTCATAACTTATGACTTTATAATGGACTTCATCATGAAAATGGCTCTATCAGAATTTGTATTGCGGGAAAAAGGTATCTATGGCATACTGCATGTCATTATATTGATACTGTCGCTATTTTTAGTTATCAGCATCTCTGTCGACACGTTCAAGGGGATCCCCTTTTACGAACAGTCGGTCTACATGAAAGTACAGTTGTGGATATGTGCCCTGTTCCTGGCAGATTTTGTATTGGAATGGTTCCTGGCAGAGAAGAAGGGTCACTACGTGGCCACGCATTTCATTTTCCTGCTGGTAGCTATACCCTATCAAAACATCATTGCCTATATGGGATGGACTTTCTCACCCGAGATAACCTATATGCTGCGTTTCATCCCATTAGTGCGGGGTGGTTACGCCATGGCTATCGTGGTGGGTTGGCTGACGTACAACCGCGCATCGGGACTGTTCGTTTCCTACCTTACCATGTTGCTGGCCACTGTCTATTTTTCCAGTCTGGCCTTTTATGTCATGGAGCATGGTCCCAATCCTTTAGTCAAAGGATATGGAGACGCCTTATGGTGGGCATTTATGGACGTGACGACGGTGGGTTCCAATATCATAGCAGTCACTCCCACCGGACGGGTACTGTCCGTACTGCTGGCTGCGCTGGGCATGATGATGTTCCCTATCTTTACAGTGTATGTAACGAGCCTGGTCGAACGGCGCAATAAGGAAAAAGAAGAGTTCTACAAGAAAGTTGCACAGAAGCCCGCGCCCAAAGCCGACGCTTCCTGAATAGTTAAAACCGGAACTTTCACTTATCCGTTGGGAACAACTCTCCCCAAGTGTTGTTATAGACGCTGATTTTGAATATATTTTTCATCTAAAACCTTAACTTATGGCAAATATTAAACAAACAGTGAAGCTGGGTGTATTTACCCTGGCAATCATGAATGTGACGGCAGTAGTATCCCTACGTGGACTTCCTGCCGAGGCCGTGTACGGAATGAGTTCGGCCTTCTACTACTTATTTGCAGCCATTGTTTTTCTGATTCCGACGTCACTTGTCGCCGCGGAACTGGCTGCCATGTTTCAAGACAAGCAAGGCGGTGTGTTCCGCTGGGTGGGCGAAGCCTACGGAAAAAAACTGGGCTTCCTTGCCATCTGGGTACAATGGATTGAAAGTACAATCTGGTATCCTACCGTATTGACATTCGGTGCCGTATCCATTGCTTTCATCGGCATGAACGACGTACACGACATGTCACTGGCCAACAACAAGTATTACTCACTCGTTGTTGTCCTCATCATCTACTGGCTGGCTACGTTCATCTCCATGAAGGGCATGAGCTGGGTAGGTAAAGTGGCAAAGGTCGGCGGCCTGGTCGGGACTATTATCCCTGCCGCACTGCTGATTATCCTGGGTATTATCTACCTTGCCACCGGCGGACACTCCAACCTGGATTTCCACAGCAGCTTCTTCCCCGACTTGACGAACTTCGACAACGTGGTGCTTGCTGCCAGTATCTTCCTCTTCTATGCCGGTATGGAAATGGGCGGTATCCACGTAAAAGACGTGAACAATCCCTCCAAGAATTATCCGAAGGCAGTGTTCATCGGTGCGGCCATTACGGTTATCATCTTCGTGCTCGGTACTTTCTCACTGGGCATCATCATCCCGGCCAAAGACATCAGTCTGACACAGAGTCTGCTTGTAGGCTTCGATAACTATTTCCATTACATCCGCGCCTCCTGGCTGTCACCGATTATTGCCATCGCTTTGGCATTCGGCGTACTGGCAGGTGTATTGACATGGGTTGCTGGTCCGTCCAAAGGTATCTTTGCCGTAGGAAAAGCAGGCTACATGCCTCCGTTCTTCCAAAAGACAAACAAGCTGGGCGTACAGAAGAATATCCTTTATGTACAAGGCGGTGCAGTAACCGTACTGAGCCTTCTGTTCGTAGTCATGCCTTCCGTACAGAGTTTCTACCAGATTCTATCACAGCTGACTGTAGTCCTCTATCTTATCATGTATATGCTGATGTTCTCCGGAGCCATCGTGCTGCGTTATAAGATGAAGAAGCTGAACCGTCCGTTCCGTATCGGCAAGAATGGCAACGGACTGATGTGGCTCATCGGTGGACTTGGTTTCTGCGGGTCATTGCTGGCATTCGTACTGAGCTTTATCCCACCCAGCCAAATCTCAACAGGCAGCAACACAGTATGGTTCTCCGTGCTCATCATCGGTGCACTGATTGTAGTCATTGCCCCGTTCATTATTTATGCTTCCAAAAAACCGTCCTGGGTTGACCCGAACAGTAGCTTCGAACCATTCCACTGGGAAGAGCAACCCGCTGTGCAGACAGCCGGTAAAAGCGCAACAAATATGGCTACCGGTAGCGCCACTACCAGCAACAATGGCACAAGTAATTCCGCCACAAGTGGAAATATGGCAAAAGACACAACCAATATCCCCAAAGGATAAAAGGTTATAAATTGGAACTAAAAAAGGAATATCCCCGAAATCACCGGGAATATTCCTTTTTTAGTGTTATATGATACCAGAAGACGGGAATAGTCAGAAATCCAATTCCTGCATTCTCTCCCACGCCCTTCTGCTCTCCTCCACCAACTCTTGCATGACCGACGCCACAGACTGCACTCCCTTTCCATGCAGCAAGGCAGATACCTGCCCTATTTCCAGTTCCCCTTCTTCCAAGTCACCTTCAAAAATACCACGTTTGGCACGGCCGCGCCCTAAAAGGATACGAAGTTCTTCCTCTGAAGCTCCCACAGCCTCAGCAGCCTCTACGGCGCTGCGAAAGTTATTGCGCACCAGACGCACCGGAGCCAATTTCTTCAAAAGCAGACGGGTATCCCCTTCTTCCAAATGCAAGCAGTAATCCTTAAATACCTCGTTTGCAGAACTCTCTGCCGTCAAGGCAAAGCGTGTACCAATCTGCCCACCTTCCGCACCCAGCACCCGGGCAGCCAGCATGGCCTCACCCGTTGCAATGCCACCGGCGGCAATCAGCGGAAGTGTAGTAACTGCACGTACAGCTGGTATCAGGCACAGGGTGGTAGTCTCCTCCCTCCCATTGTGCCCACCGGCTTCGAAGCCTTCGGCAACTATTGCATCAACACCCGCCTCTTCTGCCTTCACGGCAAAACGCGAGGACGAAACAACATGCACCACCGTGATGCCACGCTCGTGCAACCAACCAGTCCATTTCTTCGGGCTGCCGGCAGATGTAAATACAATCTTCACTCCCTCGTCGGCCACAATCTGCATTATCTCTTCTATCTGGGGATACATCAAGGGAATATTCACACCAAAAGCATGATGCGTAGCCTCACGGCATTTCCTGATATGCTCCCGCAACGTTTCGGGATGCATCGAACCTGCGCCGAGCAAGCCCAGCCCTCCCGCATTGCTTACAGCAGCAGCAAGTCTCCAGCCGCTACACCACACCATACCACCTTGAATTATCGGATATCTTATTCCAAATAGAGAAGTCACTCTGTTCATTATTACTTTTTTTAAAGGTTTACTAATGAAAACAAGAAGAGGAGAAAGAAAGTTCAAAATTTGACAAAAAGTGATAAATTACTGTTGTTCCAAAACAGTTATCGAATCTCCATACGCCTTCAATACTTCCAGCGTACGGGCACGGCGCTTGCGGCCTTTGAAATTCCAAAACTCACGGGTAAAAGGTGTCATCAGGTCTAAACCGGAAATTCCACCGCCACTGGCACCCTGCCAACCGCCCACAGCCATATTATTGGCCCGCTCCGTCACCCGGTAACGCAAACCGGTTGCTTCAATCTGCTCCACCGTCTCACGCGGACCGGCATCAAACGGATGTTTAGCCCAGTTCGTAGGAATCATCAGAATCTTAAGCGCATAGAATTCATCTCCTCGCCAAGTATCCTTGTCTACCTTGATTTTTTTCTGATAAATGGGGTCCCAATTATATTTGGTATTGGCTGTATAAGGACGTAAGGTAAGCACCACTTTTTTCTCGGGCGCTTTCGGCATGACGGGCAATGAATTATCAAAATCCATCCACGACTTGTCCATCACCGCTTTCGGAGTACCCAGAGAATTGTTCATTTCCAATTCCTGCAATACCTCCGGATTCAGTTTTACCTCCCCCTCGCCCTTCAGCAACCGGTTCAGCCTCAACGAGTCCTGAGGGGTCCAGTTTTGGGCATAACAAGGGAAGGCTACTGCACAGAGCAGCCCCATTACAAGTATAAATCTCTTCACCTGACAGTTTGATTACTTAATACCTAATCCTTAATCCCTAAAAACAGGTCACCACCACATATATCCGCTGCCACAAAGCGGTTCGTCATAGCAGGGATCAATCGTCCACATAGTCCGTGGATACTTACGGGTTTCCCACCAGCGGCGGTAGCGCGAAGCGGCATCCAGCACCTCTTCGTCCGAAAGGAAATAGATACCTTCATAATTCTCCGCATCCGTATGTACCATCTTGCATCCCATCGAAGCATTGTTCCCGAGACGGATAGTCTCTACCGTCCACAGGATGCATTCGCCCAAACGCAGCTTGCCACCTGCCGAATAGGATACCGGAGCCAGGGGGAAAGAGGGAATGACCGTCAAGTCCTCGGCATACTTCAGCAATTCCTCTATATCTTCGGAAGTGAACTTGGGCATGTTACTCAATCCATCCGGACTTTGGGTAGAATATTTGCCAGCCTTCAACTGCTTGACAAACAAGTCTACATCCGGATGGTTGTAGTCCAACGTTTCTTTGCTGCAAGAGCTCAAAGAGAGAACAGAAAGAGTAAAGAATACGAGCAGCATAGTCTGCCCGAATATATGTAATTTATTGTATAGAGTCTTCATATTTGTATGGTATTTAAGATTAATAAGTCATGCGCACGCCGCACAACAGATTCAGATTGGTGGGCCGTTCCGTACGCAAGGTTCTTGTCTGCGAGTCCGTATCGAAATGATGGGATACAGACGGCTCTGCAAACAAGGCAAAACGGTTGTTCATTTTATAGCGTACCCCTACTCCGGCAGCAACCGACAACTGTACCGGCTCTGCACCGAAACCATTGTCCGGAGCACCTGCAATGCATTTCTCGGCTGCTCCACCTACCATAGCATAGAAATCCACTTTCGGCGTACTGGCCAGCATCATGTTCAGCCTTACCGGAATTCCCAGCGTATGCAACGTATGGTCACCATCCAAGCAATTATACTGAAGACCGGCTTCCAAGGAGAAATGCTTGTTCAAACAACGTTCCACGCTTACCCCGACCGTGAACGGCATATGGAAATTCCCTTTCGGCAGGGAAGTGCCGATGCCTGCTTTCAATGCCCAATTACGGGGCTTAGATGGCGATACAGCCACAGACTTTGCCGGTTCTTCCTCAGAAGATGGCAGCATTCTATCTATATCAGCATCCTTATGGCCAGGATTTGAATGGTAGTTCCCGTTTCCGGCCGGAGTTCCGTTACTGTAATAACCGTTTCCCGGCTGCTGCTGGTTTCCGTACACCCGTTGGGTAATCCGGATGGAAACATGGACAGACATGGATTCATCCTCATCGGCCTGCGCCGTCAATCCTGCCGGAATGCCGTTGGCGGGATGCTGTGTACCGGACTTTTGTGCCATGGGGTTGGCCTGATGAATAGAGGGAAAACTTTCCTGCACCACATCCCCGTTCAAGTTACCTTCCGGCGTCATGGCCGCCACTTGTGTAAAGGCCTCCTTGATTTCCTCTTTCGGAGAGAAATACCAGAAAGCGGCAGAAGCAGCTCCCAGTACAAATACAACAGAGGCGGCTGCGGCTACGCGGTGAAACCTCGGAGAAAGAAAAAGCGGCCTCCTGCCTTTTGCGGCAACCGGTGACGGCAAGTCACGTTGCAACCCTTCCCAGAAGTCCTCCCGCACTGTCATCTCTGCGCCGGCAAGACGACTGCGGAACAAACCGGTTATTTCATCATTTTCTCTCATATTCAGTATATTCTTTAATTCTTTTTATCAACAAACACTTAGCACGATGCAACTGCGAGGTAGACGAATGCTCTTTGATGTGGAGGATTTCGGCTATTTCCTTGTGCGATTTCTCCTCAAAGACGTATAAGTTGAATACAGTACGGCATCCATCGGGAAGTTCCGCCACGAACGCCATCAGCATTTCTTCGGAAATACGGCCTCCGGTTTCGGCAATGCCTGCTTCATCCGGAATGTCGGGCAATTGTTCCTCATTCACCACCAGTTGGCTGAAACGTTGCTGTTTCCGCAGGTAGTCTATCGCCTGCGTCACCATTACCCTTGTCACCCAGGTACTCAATGCACATTCGCCACGGAAGGTGAAGTGGGTGAAAATTTTGATGAAGCCATCGTGCAATACGTCATGGGCCGCATCGACATCGCCCGTATAGCGGTAACATACCGCCAGCATCTGCTTGGAGTAGAGGGTGTATAATTCCTTTCGGGCGGAATCCTTTCCTGCCCGGCAGCCCTCAATCAGTTCTATCTCATTTTCCAATGTCAGTGCTCGTTTTACGGACGCCTCTTCGCGTCGTTTGTTAGTTAGACGCAGCATTTTTGAAAATGCTGCTGAATTAAATATAAAAAGATGTTAAAGAACGGAGATTACTTATATTTGGCTTTCAATACTTGAATCTGCTTGGCCAGCCTTTCATCCAATTCATCAAATTCATGCCAATACAGAAAACCGGGAACCATGTTGACGTAATTGATAAATTTCTTATACTGCACAAGAAACAAGGCCTGGTCCCGAAGACCGTCGCCACCGTCAAAAACATTCGCCCACTCCCTGGACATGGCAGCACTCATAAGAGCATCTGTTTTCGTTGCATAGTAATCACTGACATCCTTTTGTTTCCTGCCCAACTCAAAATAAGTCTGCAATACATCCTGCAACATACGTTTGTCCGGTATATACTGCATCAATGAAGAACCTTTCAGCACATCCAGCGCATCTGTCCTATAAGAAAATTCATCCATATTATTGAAAAACTTGCCATACTTCCACAGAGTATCTGTCGGTATCTTGGATACATCCATATCATGTTCCCTCAACAACAGACTCATGTGTATGTCAATATCCAACAAGTGCTTTATATTACGGAGCTCCTGCCTATTATATTCCAACTCTTCCGTTACCAACTGCATCGTAGCACGCACTTCCTTTTGGCGGGCATTCTCGGTAATCCGGTCATTTCCCCAGAAAGTGACAATGATGCCCGCAGCCACAATACTGAACTGGCGGAAATAATCACCTATGCGCCAACTTTTTATCTTATGGTTCAACCTGTTAAAGCTTGTCTTTCCCATATCTTTTCATTCTAAATGATACTTTTTCTCAAGCGCTTGTATTGCCTCGTCTATACGTTTTCCCACACGTTCTACATAGTCCGGCGTAAAATAGTTCCGCGCTACCCTGACAAAGTTCCGTACCGACCTGTCCGACAAGTAAATATCCCACGCCTCATATCCTCCACGATTTATCTGGTCCGTCTGTTCATCAGTCAATGCCAAATGGAAAGGAACCATAATTTCGTCCTTCATATCGTAATAGCCATTCATAGTCGCCCTAAATCCATCCAATACCTCATAGATTCCGGTCAACTGCAACAGTAGCTCTTTATCTGAAATCTTCTGCATCAACATGGAGTTTTTAAGTATATCCAATGCATTCTGACTATAATAAAAACTGCGGATATGCCCCATAAGAAAGCGGAACTGTATCAATGAATCTTCTGGTATCGTCCGATGCTTTAAGTCATACTCCACCAATAAGCTGGAAAGACGTTCATCCTCTCTAAACTCTGAAACGATACTCTCATAATTCTCCCGGTTGCTTTTCAGTTCATCCCTAATCAGCGACATGGTGGCTTGAATATCTTTCTTCTCGGAGTTTTGAGTAACCAACTCACTACCGGCAAAGGTAATCAGTACACCAATCACCACAATGGAAGTCTGCCGGATGTAGTCTCCCACTTGCCAACCTTTGACAGTTGTTTTTACTTTATTCCATGTTATGTTTTTCATATCTTCCTACGCTATTATCCATTACTCTGAAACACATCATCCGTTATAGCCAAACGCATCATCTATCCGTCCCCAACAGACCATCTGTTTCACCCCAATACACCATCTGTTTTTTCAGGAGTCATTACTCTGCTGGTTATCAAGAGAAAGCCTCTCATAAGTCTGCCGTAATGCAACATTCTTTATGAGAGGCTTTCCTTATTATTCTGCAATAATGCTTTCCGCCTTTGTCAACATGCTTTAAAGCTCATGTCCAATCCTTTCACAGAGTGCGTCAAAGCTCCTACGGAAATAAAATCCACACCGCATTCGGCATAGTCGCGGAGCGTATCAAACGTGATGCCGCCGGAAGATTCCGTTTCATAGCGGCCGCCTACCATCTCTACGGCCTTCTTTGTCATTGCCGGCGTAAAGTTGTCGAACATGATACGGTCTACACCACCCAAATCGAGCACTTGCTGCAATTCGTCGAAGTTGCGCACTTCTATTTCTATCTTGAGGTCCTTGCCTTTTCCCTTGCAATATTCCTTCGCACGGTTGATGGCCTTGTCGATGCCTCCCGCAAAGTCCACATGGTTGTCTTTCAGCAAAATCATATCGAACAAGCCGATACGGTGGTTTACGCCGCCACCGATTTTCACTGCCATTTTCTCGAGGATACGCATGCCCGGAGTAGTCTTGCGGGTATCAAGTACACGGGTATTCGTACCTTTCAGTTGCTCGGCATACTTATGTGTCATGGTGGCAATGCCACTCATGCGCTGCATGATGTTCAGCATCAGACGCTCCGTTTGCAACAAAGACTGTATCTTGCCTTCCACAATCATGGCCACATCGCCCGGCTTTACGGCTGTACCATCATTAATGAACACTTCCACCTTCATGGTAGGATCGAAACGGCGGAACACCTCCTTTGCTATCTCGATACCGGCCAGGATGCCCGGTTCTTTTATCAACAGTTTGGATTTGCCCATTGCCGTAGCAGGAATGCACGAAAGGGTTGTATGGTCTCCATCGCCTATATCTTCGGCGAAAGCCAGGTCTATCAGCCTGTCAATCAATTCTTCTTCCTTATTCATCTGTTTTATCTATCCTTATTTGATGTATGACATATTTGTTCTGTACTTTTCTGAAGAAACAATTCACCCGAAAGTTTCCATTTGCGGTCATCAAGATACCGATGACGAAACCGGACTCATCGCGCTTCCCCTGATGGTTCACATTAAAACTGCCGACCTTGTGGTTGGAGAAGAAAGCAGCCATTGTGCCCTCTGCCGTCCGCTTATCGGCGTGGGTCGACTTATTCTGAATGATTAAATCGACCTTGTCACCCAGATACTTGTTGAGCTCCTGAGAGTTTCCTTCCTTGAAGGCTCCAATCACTCCCTCGGGAACATTCTGGGCCAGCAGCACAGACGTCCAAATGAAGAGACCGGTCAACAAAAAGATTACCCGTTTTTTCATTTTCACAAGTATTTATGATAGGCAAAGGTAAGCATTTGTCTCAAAATACAATAAAAAAATGCTAAATTTGTGCGCTAATCAAAACAGAACCAGTATGAAAACTACTCTGCTCGTTGTAGGACGAACTGTAGAACAACACTTTATAACAGCCATCAACGACTATGTGCAACGTACCAAGCGTTATCTCTCATTCGAGATGGAAGTCATCCCCGAACTGAAAAACACCAAGAGTCTCTCCATGGAAGTGCAGAAGGAAAAGGAAGGGGAACTGATATTGAAAGCTCTCCAGCCGGGAGATGTGGTCGTACTGCTGGACGAAGGTGGAAAAGAAATGCGCTCCATAGAGTTTGCAGACTATATGAAGCGCAAGATGAATACCGTGAACAAACGGCTGGTATTTATTATCGGAGGCCCTTACGGATTCTCCCCCAAAGTGTACGAAGCGGCACACGAGAAGATGTCCCTCTCACGCATGACCTTTTCCCATCAGATGGTGCGCCTCATCTTTGTGGAGCAACTCTACCGGGCGATGACCATACTGAACGGGGGGCCGTATCATCATGAATGATGAATTTCAGCTCCGCGACACCTGGAATCCCTTATCCGAGAGTGACATTTCTACGAACCTGGCTCTCGGATTCGGTACATTCAGCGTCAAGGTCTCACGGATGCGCAGGGCTGCCTGCGGATCCTTAGCCACCATATACAGATAACCTCCCCCACCGGCTCCCGGCAGTTTATATCCTAAGGTATAGTCTTTTATCTGACAGATGATGTCCTCTACGGCAGGAGGATTTGTTCCACTGTCCAGTGCCTTCTTCTGCATCCATGTCTTGCCTACCAGTGTTCCGAAACTCTTGAAGTCATTCCGTTGAATGGCTTCGGCCATATCCAAGGCATGTGCTTTCATCTCTTCTAATAACCCCAGGTGCAGGGAAGAGTTGAGGAACATGGAGCGTACTATTTCTGCAAGGATGCCCTTGGCTGTACGCGTAATGCCCGTATAATACAGCAGATGGCAATCTCGGTATTCCGGATGGGTAAACAAATGCTCGGGCAACCAGCGTACCAATGGCTGCTGGGCAAATCCAGCCTCCGTCTGCAACAGTTTGATACCTTGCAGTACCCCACCGTATTGGTCTTGCCAACCGCCACCGGTCGTCAGCAACTGTTCCAGGGCAAGCGTACGGCGGCATATTTCGTTCTTATCCCACATCAGTCCGCAAAAGTCACTCAATGAACCCAAGACAGTAGAAGCCAAAATGGAGCTTGTGCCCAGACCGGAACCTGCAGGTATGGCAGAAAGCAATGTAATCTCTATACCTGTGCCGAAGGCTTCCAGTTGTTTTTCCAGCGAAGGATAAGCCGTTTCTGAAAAAGCCGGAACAAACCCGGCCAGCGCCAATGCTGCTTTGGGAATGGAAAAGGGGGAACCTATCATGCAATAGGATTGCAATTCCTCAAAAGTATTCACCACCTCCATGGCTCCCATATCAATGGAGCGCAACACGATGCGATGCTCCGCGCAAGGTTTGATGTACACTTGTAAAGGCGGCTGCCCGTTCAGTTCAATGGCAATATTCACCACACTCCCACCGGCAAACAAGGAGTAAGGCGGAGTGTCCGTCCATCCTCCCGCCATATCTATGCGTACGGGGCTACGCCCCCATACAATCTGGTCACTATACACATTCAGGCGAGGACTGCTCTTGCGTTCATACAAATCAGTCAGCAATCCTTCGCGCAACAAGTTGAATGCGGCCTGCTCATCTGCCTTGAAGTCCCTTCCGTCCAGCTTCTCAATCTGTGCACGCAGCATCCGGTTATGGATACGCTGCATCAGCGAGGCATCTGTCGGCAACACTTCCGGCTTGTCAATGCCGAATTTATGGAATTCACCGGCCACATCCATCAAGTCGAGTTGATAGAATACACTCTTTGCATGGTTGCGTGCCAGCACTTCCCAGTTTCCTTTGCAGAAGCTCTCCCGCTGTGCATACAGCAGACGCAAGTCGGCTTGTGCTGAAATTTCGTCGGCGGACAACCGACGACTTTCCAGCCAGACAGCCTTTCCTTCCGTCAAGCCCGGTTCGGAAACCATCCATCGAAGCACTGTCCCCATCTGCTCTTTATCTTCCACAACCGGGAAGATGGCAGCAGCCTGCAGGTCCTCTTTTCTGCCGGTGATGTCTTCCACCGACAATTCCCGTTCGACCAGCCATTCCGAAAACGACATTCCAAGGAACAGTGTCTTTTCATCCCGAATATCCCCCTTAAAAGTATCGTCAAAACCATAGGGGCGTACTGCCCAGCGCTGGTCGGCAAGCGGAACTATATCAATGCAGATACCGTCTGGAATGGTCAGCCTCCAGTCATTCTTGGGAACACCCGTGATAATCTGCCGTGCCCCCAGCCGCCAAGAAGCCCCAACAAAGCTATTTTCAATCCAAAGACTGTCGTTCTTCGGAGTAAGGGGGAGATGCACTTCTGCATTCTGCACAAAGATGGCCGGATTGGGCTTCAACTTCCGGTGCATAATCTGGCGCTGGTCGTAGACCTTATTCTGTAAGGTGACGGTTGAAGACAACAGTTCGCGGCTTGTTCCATAATGGTAGAATTCGCCTCCGGGCAAAGGCAATATGGCGACGGAGAGGCTATTCAGCTCTTCATCCTCAATACGGGGATGATTTCCTAAGGACAAGCCAAAGTCAGCATACAAGTCATAGTATTTCAAGTCGGAATATGGCGTATCCACGTCCAAAGCCCCATCTGCCTTCTGCGAACGTTTCATCAGCAAGTCAACGGCCCGGTCGCTCAATAGCCAGATGCCGATATCCATTAAAAAGAGATGTGTCTTGGAGAGGTTTTCCAATTCCTCCAGAGAGGGTTTCTGAAGCATGAAGTCCAAGGATTCCGGCTGATTCCGATCCGAGACAAACACACCATGATGTGTAGCGAGCAACGGGTCTACCCACAATCCGTAGCACACCACATCTGCATCGGGAATCTCTTGAAGCGGCTTTTCCGCACGGATATACACATCACCGCTGGCAATCAGCGTACGCAGCCTTTCGGGAGCACGCTCCATAATCTTTTCGTAAAGTGGGAGTTGAAGGGATAATAAATTCTGTCCCAGTTTTTGTCCACGCGCCCAGCGAAACACCGGAATCGGGGTCAATATCTTGCCCGACGGTGCATATCCCGGTAAACGACGGCTTTGTCCTCCGGCATGCAGCAGAATACGCTTCTCTGCTGGAAGGCTTTTCTCTGTTGGAATGCACTTTTCTGTTGGAATACGCTCCTCCGCCAAATACTTCCTATCCCGTTCCTTCTGCCATTCTCTCAAGAGCCAGGTAGTTCCCCCGCCCGAGCCAAGTTTCATTCCCACCGGGTCGGAAGTACAAAACCATTTCGTACGGTCCACATTTTCCAGTTCATAGAATGCCGACACCAGATTAGGCGGCAAAGACAATAATTTCTGCATATCAATTGCTGTATTGCTTACTATTTGACAGCAAAGTAAAACAATATTGGGCAATTGACATAAGTTCTAACAATTTTTTCCGAAAATAATTCCCTTATTTTGTTTTACGAACATAATGAGGAATAAATAACCAGTTTATAACCATGCACAATCGTCTTTTCAATGTATGATACTCCATATGGTCAAAAAGATAATTTTGAAATATTCTTTCACTGACCGATGATTGATATATTTCATATTATACTGTATCTTATCCGGTAAAATCCGTTCTACATACGCTTTATCCGCATCATCAGCCTGCCCAAGTATAGTATTCTCATCAACATATTCTATGGAAGCATAATCTGTTATTCCAGGACGAACAGAAAGTATTTTACGTTGTTCATCCGTATATAGTTCTACATACTTTCGGACTTCCGGACGTGGGCCTACTAAACTCATATCACCTTTCAGTACATTAAATAACTGAGGTAGCTCATCTAATTTATATTTGCGAATAAAATATCCGACCTGAGTAATCCGAGGATCCCGTCCACCTACAGTTATCAAACCTTGCTTATCAGCTCCTATACGCATTGAACGGAACTTATAGACGTAAAAATCCGTCCCTCCACGTCCCACACGTAGTTGTTTATAAAAACCACCACCTTTACTTTCCAATCGGACGGCGAAATATAACACAAGAAATACGGGGAAAAGTAGAATTATTCCCAAAAGAGAAAAGATAAAATCAAGAAAGCGAATCATCACTCAGTACCTGCAACTGTTATATATGCGGCCTTTACAACATTAATAATGAAGTTCAGCTGTTCCTCATCCAGCTGAGGATAAATAGGCAAAGAAATTTCCCCCTTAAAATTCTCATAAGCTTGAGGATAGTTTTTTATGTCATATCCCAAGGATTTGAAAAATGAAAGCATCGGCATCGGAATGAAATGCACATTGACCGCTACTTCCGCCTTGGCTATTTCATCAATCATACGGTCACGCTGTTCTTCCGTAAAATTCTTGATTCTTAATGCGTAGATATGATAGGAGCTTTCCTTTTCACCATCTACCGAAGGAGGAATTATAGCCCAATCGTAATCTGCAAAAGCTTTGGAATAAGTATTGAATACCCTTCTACGTTCCTTCAGAAGAGCAGGATACTCTCGTATCTGAGCCAGTCCGATAGCCGCATTCACATCAGCCATATTTATTTTCATTCCCAACCCCACAATGTCATAACGCCAACCACCGGCTTTCGACTTTGAAAAAGCATCTTTTGTCTGGCAATTCAGACTCATCATATGGAGCTCCTTATAAAGTTCCGCATTGTCAAAGGGAGCAGGCAAATTAAGGCAAATGGCACCACCTTCCGCAGTTGTAACATTCTTCACCGCATGAAGTGAAAATATAGCAATATCCGTTTCACAACCCGTTCTTTGATTCCTACTGTAATATGCTCCCAAAGAATGTGCAGCATCATTCATAACCAAGATACGCCCCAATCGTTCTTGTACTGACGATGTCGGTTGAAACATGCCACGTATATCCGGTTCATTCACCAACTCCATGATGCGCTCATAATCGCAAGGAAATCCTGCAATATCAACCGGGATTATAGCCTTTGTCTTTGAAGTGATGGCATTGCGAATAGCCTCTACTGAAATATTAAAGTCTTTTCCAGAGTCCACCATAACCGGTTTTGCACCAGCGTGGAGTACAGCCAGAGCAGTAGCACTATAGGTATAGGCCGGCACAATCACCTCATCCCCAGAATGAACACCCAGCCAACGAAGCATCATGATAGCTCCCGATGTCCACGAGTTCACACACAGCACTTCTTTTGCATTGGAGAAAAGTTTTATTTCTTCCTCCAATGCTTTTACTTTCGGACCGGAAGTTATCCAGCCGGAACGTAATGAATCAACCACCTCACTGATGACAGTGTCATCAATGTAAGGAGGCGAAAATGGAATTTTCATGATTAATGTATATTTAAATAGGAAAGAATGCTACAAAAGGGCATCATATAAGATTTCTATAGGATGATAAGCTTGCCTGCCTGTACCATCCTTTATCTGTTGCCTGCAACTCGTACCAGGAGCAGAGATACAAATTTCAGTTTCAGCTTGCCTAACAGCAGGAAATAATGACTGCTCTCCTATCTGCATGGACAATGCATAATGTTCTTTCTCATAACCGAAAGCCCCGGCCATGCCACAGCAACCGGAAGGAATTATATCAACCTGATAATTTTCAGGTAAAGCAAGCATCTCCTTGGAAGGTTCAATGGAAGCCAGTGATTTCTGATGACAATGTCCATGCAATTTTATGTGTAAAGGAAAATCTGTAAATTGTTCTTGTGTTATATTTCCCTTATGGATTTCTTTCACAATGAATTCATCATACAATAAACAATTAGCAGCCAGCCTACGGGCATCTTCCCGGGTATTTTCATTGACTAAATCCGGATATTCATCCCGAAAAGCCAATATACATGAAGGTTCTATACCTATTAAAGGAGTTTCTTCAGAAATAATCTCTTTAAGTAAAACTATATTTTTCTCAGCTATGCCTTTAGCCCTTTTCAAGAAGCCTTTAGACAACTCTGTACGTCCACTCTCCACATGCTTAGGGATAATCACCTCATATCCTAAAGTACGCAGCAGTTTTATGAACTTTATGCCAATCCCCACATCCGTGTAATTGGTAAATTCATCTGCAAACAGATACACTTTACCCTTATCATGGGTTTTATTATCCGGATGCTTTATCATCCAGCTCCGCAAAGTCATTTTATAAAGCTTCGGAATAGAGCGTTGAGGAGCAAACTTCAATATCCGTTTAATGAGTGAAGACGTAAATACATTTGAGATTATTGCATTATAGAGCCATGGCGCTGCCATACCCAGCTTTTGCATACTTGTCAGATTGGCAATTAAACGCGAGCGCAATGGAATATGGGCATTGTCATAATGATGTTGCAGGTATTCCGCTTTAAAACGGGCCATATCCACATTCGAAGGGCATTCTGACTTGCAAGCCTTACAAGAAACACAAGTATCCAAAGCGGTCAGAATTTCTTCCTGATTAAAAATATCCTTCTGGAGCGGATGTATCAAAAGTTCACGTAGTGTATTGGCACGAGCACGCGTAGTATTTCTTTCATCTCTTGTAGCGCGATAAGTAGGACACATCGTACCGCCCAATAAGCCTGATTTACGACAATCCCCGGAGCCATTGCACTGTTCGATGGCACACAGCCATCCTTTCTGCCGAGAATAATCAAAATAAGTATCTATTCCTAAATCCCACTGTTCATAACGCAAATTAGCATCCATCGGAGGAGTATCCACAATTTTGCCCATATTGAAAATATGCGGAGAATCCCATATTTCCTTTACCTCCTTCAAAAGACTATAAACTTTATCTCCCAATAATAAAGGAATGAATTCACCACGTAAACGACCATCCCCATGCTCACCACTCAAAGAACCTCTATGTTTCTTTACCAATTCAGCAGTTTTGGTAGCTACCGTACGGAATAACTTCCTATCTTTTTCTTCCTTTAAATTCAAAACTGGACGGAGGTGTAACTCTCCGGTACTGATATGGGCATGATACACACAACTCAAGCCATAACCGTCAAGCATCTTTTTCATATCTGCAATGTATGCAGGAAGACGCTGTGGGGCCACAGCCGTATCTTCTATAACAGATACAGGTTTAGCACTCCCCGGCATTCCGGAAAGTAAGCCCAACCCGGCTTTTCGCAAGCTCCAAACACGACTGATATCCTTCCCATAGACACGTGGGTAATGAGTTCCATAATTATGTGCTCTTAAATCAGCCTCTATTTCGTTAGCCTTCTTATCTACCTCTTCACGGGTATTTTCTGCTAACTCAATAATAAGTATGGCAGCCGGATCTCCCTGAACAAAGAATCTGTTCTTGTTTTGTGATATGTTCCGTTTACTTAATTCCAAAATTGTGCTATCCATCAACTCAATGGCTACAGGATTATGCTTCAATACCACAAGATTGGCAACAAATGCTTCCTCCAAAGTTGAACAATGCACACATACCACAGCTTTTTCTGTTGGTGGCAGAGGTACTAAACGCAATTTTAGCTCAGTAACGAAAGCCAATGTACCTTCTGAACCAGCCAGCAATTTACACAAATTGAATGGTTCCTGACTATTAGAGTCAAAATAATCTGAATGCAATAATTCGTCGATGGCATATCCGGAGTTCCTTCTGCGTAAAGAGGTATCAGGATAGTTATCCACGATTTCTTTCTGATTTTCCTTATCTGACAGCAACGTTATCAGCCGATCATAAATAGAACTTTCCAATGAAGCTCCTGCACGTATGCTATCAACTTCCTTGGGGGATACCCCTTTCAAAAGAGCCTCAGAACCATCACTTAATATGACTTTTGCCTCCAACAGATGATCACGTGTACTGCCATATACCAATGAATGAGAACCACATGAATTATTACCGACCATTCCTCCCAAACAACAACGATTGGATGTGGAGGTTTCAGGACCGAAAAACAGTCCGTATAATTTACAATAAAGATTTAACTCATCCAATACCACTCCGGGTTGTACCCTAACCCAACGTTCCTCCGGGTTTATTTCCAAAATATGATTCATATATTTGGAAATATCCACTACCAGTCCTTTCCCGACTACCTGCCCCGCAAGAGATGTACCTCCTGCACGGGGAATCAAATTAATATGATTTCTGGAAGCGTAACGTACAATCTCCTGTACATCTGTTTCATCTTTAGGAAATGCTACGGCAAGAGGTGTCTCCCTATATGCAGAAGCATCGGTAGAATAAAGAATACGATGAAGTAAATCTGTCCTTACTTCACCATGAATATGTAAATCTTTAAAATTCATTCAAATAAAGAAGCTAAAAAAGCAATTATAAAAGTTGTAAACTTTCCAAGATTTTATTTCCTGCATCTCCATTTCCATAAAGTCTATTTTCAAACCCCGTTTTAGGAGCATCCACCAACAGAGCATACGTATCTTCTATCATCGCTTGATTGCTTCCTACCAATCTGTTAAATCCATTGTCAACAAGTTCCACCCACTCTGTTTCATCACGCATAGTCACACAATATTTACCAAAGAAATAGGCTTCTTTTTGCAATCCACCACTATCAGTCATTACCAACTCACAATTCTTTAAAAGCCAAACCATCTCCAAATAGCCAACAGGCTGGATAAAGCATATATTAGAACAGGAAAAATCATATCCTATTCCTATCAATTTGGCTTTAGTACGGGGATGCAGCGGCAATACCACCTTACATTTATCAGATATATTTTCTAAAGCCATAAAAATATTCTTCAGACGTCCCAGATTATCCGTATTTTCAGCACGATGTACTGTACATAAAACAAATTTATCCGGTAAGTTGCTGTTTGGTTTTCTGCATTTATCCGCATAAAACAATGCAGCATCTTGCATTACATCTCCATTCTTTACTATTTGGCATCTAATATTGCCATATCCTTCATTGACCAGATTTTCAGTAGCTTTATCAGTTGGACAAAATAGAATGTCACTGATACGGTCTGTCAAGATACGGTTTATCTCTTCCGGCATATCCATATTGAATGAACGTAGTCCCGCTTCTACATGAGCCACCTTGATATGAAGTTTCTTTGCGGCCAATGCACCGGCAAGAGTAGAATTTGTATCTCCATACACTAACACCCAATCCGGTTTCTCTTCTATCAGAACCTCTTCTATTCTCTCCAACATCTGCCCAGTCATAGCACCATGACCCAATCCATTTATGTTTAAATTATAATGCGGTTTAGGTATGCACATCTCTTCAAAAAAGATATCACTCATGTTAGAGTCAAAATGCTGACCTGTATGTACTATAATCTCTGTTACGTCTTTAGAAGCTGCAAAAGCACGACTCACAACCGCAGCTTTTATAAACTGAGGACGTGCCCCAATAATTGTTACTATTTTCATTTCTTTATAAGATTATTCATTATATCGAAAAAACGCTTTCCCAACACTTGATAAGTATGATTCGAGAGAACAAATTTTTTACCATTCTCTCCTAATCTTCTTCTTTCTTCTTCTGGCATGGATTTTAACGCCAAAATAGCCTTACTAATTTCACCGACGTTATCCGGTTCGACATCAATGCCACAATCAGCCTCTCCAACCAAATTGTTCCCGGCATCTATTGCCTGTATAATTGGTTTTGCAGCCATCATATAATCAAACATTTTATTGGGACTTATGCCAAAACGAAATAAAGACTGCTTTTGCAAGCCTATATAAAGCACATCCATTTCTTTCAGCAAATTAGGTATCGCCAATTTATCGATAGTTGGAAGAAAGTAAACATTTACAATTTCTTTCTTATGTGCATATTTTATCAAATTTTCTTTTTCCTGTCCTCCACCGACTAAAACAAGTACCACATTTTGCTCCGCGAGAGACGAAACCGCATCAATCACAGCATACAATGAATTTGCAATACCATGAGCACCGGCAAAACCAACTATAAACTTTCCTTCTTTCTGAAATCTACTCAATAATAAGCCATGTTCTTCCGGAATCCCCTTAGGGTTATTCCAATCAGATAAAACAATGCCATTAGGTACATAATGAAATTTACCTTTTCCCAATCCATGCTCTCTCATGTGCTCCTCAGCCTTAGGTAACATGGAAACGACAGTATCTACATATCTATAACAGTCATTCTCTGCCTTTTGCATAATTTGGATAAAGGGGTGCTTTTTAGAATATCCACCTAGTTCCATGGGGGATAATGGCCATAAATCATGTACTTCATAAATGAGTTTTGCATGATAATGCTTGGCTATTTTATAAGCAGGATAAATATCTAAAGGATAAGTAGAAGACGCTATTACAATGTCAGGTTCAAAATTCCTTAAATACTCTACAAAATAATGGTAAAGTTTGAATACAAACAAAAACATGGAAAAAATCCTTCCTACTCCATTCCCTTTATATCGATTAACCGGAATCCAACAATATTCAACATTATCTACGATTTCTCTATACTCACAAGGTTGTTTTTTTCTTAAATGCGAAAAAGAACCTCCTACAATTCGCACATGATGTCCTGCTTTCTGCCACTCCTTAGCCATATAATAAGGACGAAATTCCATGCCTAAATCAGGACTACCTGCATAATGATTAATAAGAAGAATATTCATAAAGTAATTTGATTATAAAAGCAATGGTAGTTTTTGTCTGCATTAAACTCATTCTGATAACATAAAATAGTAGATATTTTCAGAATATCCATCTTATTCATAATATCCGAAACTGTTTCATTAAAAGCAGCCTGATCAATATTAACTGGTATTAAGACACCAGTTTCATCATTTACTATTTCAGCATTTCCTCCTACATTTGTAGCAATAATAGGAATCCCAAAACTGATAGCTTCCATAATTGAAACCGGAATCCCCTCTGATAAACTCATATTAACAAACAAATCAAAATCATTCATCATATACAATTGTTTTACATCCGAATTACTGATATAACCAGTCAATATTACATTCAGGTTTTTCGATTTATTCTCTATTAAAGCCTGTAATTCCCTCAATAATGGTCCGCCCCCAATATGAGTCCAACTGATACAAAGCTGCGGATGAGCTACACAAAAAGAATTTATTCGTTTAAAAATGAAATCCACCCGTTTGACAGCAGTCAAACTTGAGCATGAAATAAAAGAAATATCTGCCACTTTCTTTACTTTCTTATTATACTGTTCTTTTGTCGATACTCCCAAATGACTTAAAAATATCTTTTCAGCATAATTTGGATAACATTTTTGCAAAAATATCTTACCTTCTTTCGCTACACAAAACACTCCTTTTAAATAGGCCAACGCTTCTTTTCTATAAGGAATATAAGAACCTATTTGTCGCTCATAAACATCATATCTATGAGCACGAGTGTAAAGCACAAAATCTCGATAATACTCATCTTTCTTTATTCTCCAACCTAATCCCAAAGGTGTATGATTAAACCAGTAACTATAAAAAACACTACCTTGTTTAAAAATATATTTATGAGATGATAAAAAAGAGCTTATCCAAAAAGAACCATACAGATACTTAATTCCTTGATAAAATTCATTGGGAGAACGTGGTCTATCTTTAATCCATAACATTTTCCAAAAATGCAGACTAAATAGCATCAAACAAGCGATATATATTTTCTTTATAAAACTCGTATCAGCCAATGAATTACAAATTTCGACATTTGAAGGTACACACCGACAAACCTTCTTTCGATGAAGAGGCAATACGACAATATGTAATCCCAAATTTCCAGCGACGCGCATCTCTTCCTCTATGAAAGTTTCTGAGTTTATTCCATAAGGAAAAGTATTAGTAAACAAATAAACCGTTTTCATCAAGATTCTCAATTAGCATAAACCTATGAATGTAGACTTTCAATCACAGTCAAACATCGTTTTTCCCACGTATGCTCTAAAGCTATTTGTTTTACCTGTTCTCTAAGCAAAACAAGATCTGTCTTATTATCCAGTATAAACAAAAGCTGTTTTTCTATATCTTTTGCCGTATAATTACAAGTATAACCTATTTTTTTTTCAGATATAAAATCTCCTGTCATCGTATGATTAGTTCCTAATAGTGGACAACCATATCCCAATGATTCAAACAATTTATAAGGAACTGCAAAATTTAAATATTCCACAGGATTTATTAATATACAAAACAAATCTGTTTGGGAAAACATTTTTTTAACTTCTTCTTTTGTACCATGCACTATTCGAACATTTAAAGGAAGTATCCCATATTGTGTTTTTTCCCTCTCCCAATCATCTTTCCTACAACATATTGTTAGATGAACTTCAGGAATATTACCAACAGCTTTTACGAATTGTTTCAAGTCATATACTCCTCCAATACCTCCAACATATAACAAACTCAATTTCTTGTCCTTGTGAGTAAGGTTTTCTTGCAAAAAATCAACGTTTAATCCCGATGGTAAAGCAAAAACAGGCATATTCAATTTTATAGGAATATAATCAAGCATCTTTGTTGAGGGAAGATATAATACATCAACCAATTGCTTATATCTCAACAAATCATAGCGATAAAAATATTTGGCGATATTTTTTTTTATAGTAAGCGCCTAAGTAAGTACATCTTCTACAGTTCATTTTCCCTCCTTACTTTTGC